>NZ_FOVS01000013.1:0-165237 GCF_900115235.1 Pseudomonas sp. NFACC24-1 | reverse complement strand
GCATCTGATCGAACGTTCCCTGATTTCGCCAGCCGCGAAACCGTTGATACACCGTTGACCATGGGCCGAAGCGCTCCGGCATGTCTCGCCACGCAGCACCTGAGCAAAGCACCCAGAGCACACCATCGAGCATCAGGCGGTCGCTCAGGCGCGGCCGCCCTCGGCCATGAGTTTCGATGAAGAGGTCGGAGACCACACCCCAGGCCTCATCCGAGAGTTCGTAACGCTTTGCCATCACAGAATTCCTTTCCGTCGATGGCGGAGGACTCTACAAAATCTCAGCGTTTGAGGGGCGGCAATTGGGTTTCTCGGGATTTCGTACAGAACCTAGGAGGCCCCTCGTACGGACCCCAAGCGCCTTGGAAATATACCTCGGTGGAATTTTTACCTTTGATCGATAAAGGACCTATCTCGTATGAGCCAGGCCCCAATTGTTTGTGAGGTCCTAAATAAGTATTCGCATCGCACATATGACTTATCCATGTCGGCTTGTCCGTAACTGAATGGCTCCCCGCTGCTATGGGGTGCTGTTGTGTGCGAAGAAGGTTTGCGTATTTTTTCGGCGAGGGTGCGGTATATATCTACCGCCAAATCGGTATTTATTGACGGTTGCTGAGAATTCCAGTGCAGGGTAATAAGAAAGAAAAAGCCAGAACCACCTCATCAGTGGTTCTGGCCTTTCTGTCCGCTTGGTTTCAACGCACCTGCACAACCACCTTACCCACCGCCTTGCGTTGGCCAAGATCATTGATGGCTTGTGCCGCGTTGCTCAGCGGGTACACCTGCGACACCAGCGGCTTGAGCTTGCCCTCGGCGAACCAGCCGAACAATTGCTGGAAGTTGGCGGCGTTGTCCTGGGGTTGGCGTTGGGCGAAGGAGCCCCAGAATACGCCCACCACGGCGGCGCCCTTGAGCAGGGCCAGGTTCACCGGCAGTTCGGGAATGCGCCCGCTGGCAAAGCCCACCACCAGCAGCCGGCCGTTCCAGGCGATGGCGCGGATGGCCTGGTCGAACAGGTCGCCACCCACCGGGTCGTAGATCACATCGGCGCCTTGGCCGTCGGTGAGGCGCTTGATTTCATCCTTCAGGCTGGTTTCGCTGTAGTTGATCAGTTCGTCGGCGCCGGCTGCCTTGGCCACGGCAAGTTTTTCCGCGCTGCTGGCGGCGGCGATGACCCGGGCGCCCATGGCCTTGCCGATTTCCACGGCCGCCAGGCCAACGCCACCGGAGGCACCGAGCACCAGCAAGGTTTCGCCGGGTTGCAGGTTGGCCCGTTGCTTGAGGGCGTGCATCGAGGTGCCATACGTCATGCTGAAGGCGGCGGCGGTGTTGAAGTCCATGGACGCGGGAATCGGCAACACGTTGTAGCCCGGCACCGCCACTTGTTCGGCAAAGCTGCCCCAGCCGGTCAGCGCCATCACCCGGTCGCCGACCTTCAAGTGGCTGACCTTCTCACCCACCTCGCTGACCACGCCCGCCGCTTCGCCTCCGGGGGAAAACGGGAAGGGGGGCTTGAATTGATATTTGCCCTCGATGATCAGCGTGTCAGGGAAATTCACCCCGGCGGCGTGCACGTCCAGCAGCACTTCGTTCTTCTTGGCGACGGGGCTGGCGACGTCTTCCAGCACCAGCGATTCGGCGGGGCCGAATTCTTTGCACAGCACGGCTTTCATCAGGGCTATTCCTTTGGGAGTGATGGCCGATAAGTGTAGGTGTGAGAGACAACGGGTCAACGAGCATGCCCCGCCCTGATAGCCGGCCATAAGCTTGTGCTTGAACGGTGGGGCGGTATGCTGGGCCGCAAACCGGATGAGGAGTCAATTGTGAAAGCGCGGATCATGTTGATGCTGGCCCTGTCGTTGCCTGTGGCGGCAATGGCCGAAGAGGCCAAGGAAGCGAAAGAGGGCGAGGCACCGAAAGTCAGTTACATCACCCTCAGCCCGCCATTCGTGGGCAACTATGGCTTGGATGGCACGGCGAAGCTGAAGGTCTACAAGGCCGATGTGGCCCTGCGCGTGACCGGTGACGCCGCCGCTGCGGCGGTCAAGGCCAACGAGCCGCTGATTCGTAACCAATTGGTGGCGTTGTTCGCCCAGCAGACCACCGAGACGATGAACAACCTCGAAGCCAAGGAAAAGCTGCGCCAGGAAGCCTTGAAGCAGACCCAGCAGGTCATGAACGACGAGACCGGCAAGCCGATGGTGGACGATCTGTTGTTCAACAACCTGATCATTCAATAAGCGCCGGCACCCAGCCTCGGGCAGGGCCTGGGTTTCCAGGGCCTGCCCGAGGCTTTTCTATCAAGAGGCCAGGCTTTTACGGAACCGCCCCAGGGCGATAGCGAAGAACGACAGCCCGATGGCCGCCAGTGCCAACAGGTCCGGCCAGACCACGCCAACCCCTGCGTCACGGAACAGGATCGCCGCGCTGAGGCTGACGAAATGGGTCGACGGCGAGCCTTGCATCACCCATTGCAACCATTGCGGCATGCTGTCCAGCGGAGTGCTGCCGCCAGACAACAGCAGCATCGGGATGATCACCGGGATCGACAGCAAGCCGAACTGCGGCGTCGAGCGCGCCAGGGTGGCGAGAAAGATACCCAGGGCGGTACTGGCGAACAGGTAGAGCGCCGTCACCAGCAGGAACAGCAGCATGGAGCCGGCGAGCGGCACGCCCAGGGCGAACTTGACGATGATTTCCAGCGACGCCCAGGTGCACAGCACGACCACCAGCATGTTGCTCCAGATTTTCGCCAGCATGATTTCCAGGGCCGTCAGTGGCAGCACCAACAGATGATCGAGGGTGCCGTGCTCGCGCTCGCGCAGCAGTGCGGTTCCCGTCAGGATGATGGCCAGGATTGTGATGTTGTTGACGATCTGGATCACCGCCAGAAACCATCCCCCCTCAAGGTTGGTGTTGAACAGCGCACGGGTGGTCAGCCTGATGGGCGTTTGCTCGCTCGCTTGCGCCTGGCCGCTGTAGGTCAGCAACTGCTGTTGGAAAATCCGTCCGATGTAGCCGGCCCCCATGAACGCCTGGCTCATGGCCGTGGCATCGACGTTCAGTTGTAACGCCGGTTCGCGTCCGGCAAGCAGGTCGGCCTGGAAGTTGGCGGGCACGTTGATCACGAAGGTGTAGCGGCCACTGTCCATGACCTTGTCCAGTTCGGCATAGGGCAGTGCCATCGGGGTCTGGAACTCCGGTGGTTGCAGGGCCTGGGCCAGTTGGCGCGAGAGGAGGCTCTGGTCTTCATCCACCACCGCCACGCTGGCGTTGTGAACGCCAATCACCGAGCCTGCGGCCGGCATATAGATCGCCACGGTGAAGGCGTAAGCCAAAAACAGCAGCAGGACCGAGTCGTACCGCAAGCTGGTCAGTTCCTTGAGGCCCAGGCGCCAGATGTGTGAAAGGGTGCGCATCAGGCCTCCTGCTTCTTCAGCATGACCAGGCTGAGCCCGGTGAACCCCAGGAAGAACCCGAACAACGCCAGGCATTGCGGCCATAGCTGGCGCAGATCCAGGGCCTTGGTGAAGGTGCCGACGGCGATGTCCAGGAAATGGCCGGCGGGGAACAGTTGGCCCATCACCGATGCTGCGCCTTCCAGGGACGAGCGCGGCACGATCAGCCCGGAGAACTGGATGGTCGGCAGGCTGGTGATGATCATGGTGCCGAGGATCGCTGCGATCTGGGTGCGGGTGAACGCCGAGATCAACAAGCCCATGCTGGTGGTCGCCAGCACGTAGAGCAGGCCGCCCAGTGCCAGCGTCAGGCCGCTGCCCTTGAACGGCACGCCGAACAGCCAGCGATTCATGGCCGTCAGCAGGGCCAGGTTGACCAGGCTGATGACCAGGTAGGGGGCTTGTTTGCCCAACAGGAACTCCAGGCGGGTCAGCGGTGTGGCGTAGAAGTTGGTGATCGAGCCCAGTTCCTTCTCCCGCACGATGCCCAGGGCCGTCAACATGGCGGGAATGAACGCGAGGATCAGTGCCATGACCCCCGGTCCGATGGCATTCACACTGACCACGTCCTGGTTGTAGCGAAACCGGGTTTCCAGCTTGGCCGCGGTGTGCGGGGGGCGCGCCGGGCTGCTCTGTTCGGCCCATTGTTCGAGGTTGGCCAGGTGCACGGCCTCGACGTAGTTGCGACTGGTCTCGGCGCGGAACGGCATGCCGCCGTCCAGCCAGGCGCCGACGGTGGGTTGCCGGCCGGCGTACAGGTCGCGACCGAAACCGGGCGGTATTTCCAGGGCCAGCTTGATTTCCGAGCGTTGCAGGCGCCGATGCAGTTCGTTGGCGTCGCGGATAGCCGGTTGCTCCTCGAAATAGCGCGAGCTGCGAAAAGCTTCCAGGTAGGTGCGACTTTGGGGGCTCTGATCCTGGTCGAACACGGCGAAAGCGAGCTTTTCCACGTCCAGGGAGATGCCGTAGCCGAAGATCACCATCATGAACAAGGCACCGAGCAGGGCGAATGCCATTCGCACTTTGTCCCGCAGCAGTTCCTTGCCTTCCCGGCTGGCGACGGCCAACAGGCGACCGAGGCTGAGGCCGTGCCGGTCCCGTGGGGTGTCGGCCTGGTCGAGGGCCACGGGGGTGGAGTCTTGCTGCGCCTCGCCCTGGGCCTGTTCCAGGCAGGTGACGAACGCGGCTTCCAGGGTCTGGCCGTTGAACTGCGCCTGCAGGGCCGCTGGCGTGTCGCAGGCCAGGACCTTGCCGGCGTGCATCAGCGAAATACGGTCGCAGCGCTGGGCTTCGTTCATGAAGTGCGTGGAGAGGAAAATCGTCACGCCCTGTTCGCGAGACAACTCGATCAGCAGGCGCCAGAAGTCATCCCGGGCGGCGGGATCGACGCCGGAGGTCGGTTCGTCGAGGATCAGCACTTCCGGGCGATGCAGCACTGCCACCGCCAGGGACAAACGCTGGCGCAGGCCCAGGGGCAATGCCCCGGAAGGCTGGTCGGCGAGCTCCTGCAACTTGAAACGTTGGATCAAGTCTTCGATGCGGCTGGTGCTTTCGGTCTTGGGCAGGTCGAACAGTTTCGCGTGCAAGGTCAGGTTCTGGCGCACGCTCAGCTCGCCGTACAGCGAGAAACTCTGGGACATGAAACCCACCCGTTTGCGAGTGGCGAGGTCCTTGGCGTTGACCGGATTGCCCAGCAGGCGTGCGCTGCCTTCACTGGCAGGCATCAGCCCGGTCAGCACTTTCATGGTGGTGGTCTTGCCGCAACCGTTGGAGCCCAGGAAACCGAAAATCTCACCACGACCAATCGCGAAGCTGACGTGATCGACCGCAGTGAAATCACCGAAGCGCAAGGTGAGGTCATGGGCTTCGATGGCGATGTCGGCGGTGCTTTCGCCCCTGGGTGGGATCGTCAGCGGCTCGGCGTCGTGGCCGCTGTCGCCCTGGAAATGGGTGAAAGCCGAGTCGAGCTTGCCGTCTGGCGTGACAACGGCCAGGTCCGCGCTCAATCCCTGGGCGATCAAGCGACCGTTATCGAGCATCAGGCAATGCTCGAATTGTTCGGCTTCTTCCATGTAGGCCGTGGCGACCAGCAGGGTCAGTTGCGGTCGTTGGCGGCGCACGTCTTCTATCAGTTCCCAGAAGCGTCGCCGCGACAGCGGGTCCACGCCAGTGGTGGGTTCGTCGAGAATCAGCAGGTCCGGCTCGTGGATCAGGGCGCAACACAGGCCGAGCTTCTGTTTCATGCCACCGGACAACTTGCCCGCCGGGCGGTCGGCAAAACGCTGCAGGTCGGTCGCCAGCAGCAGCGTGCCCATGCGTTGTTCGCATTCCGCCCGCGATAGTCCGAACAGCGTGCCGAAAAACCGGATGTTCTCGCGTATCGACAGATCAGGATAAAGGTTGCCCCCCAGTCCTTGAGGCATGAAGGCGATACGTCGGTAGAGCGTGTTGCGATGATGCCGGTCCTCGATCGATGCACCCAGTACGTCCAGTTCGCCGTGCTGGAGTTTTTTCACTCCGGCAATCAATCCCAGCAGGCTCGACTTGCCGGCCCCGTCCGGGCCGATCAGGCCGCAGCGAGTGCCGGCGGGCAGATGGAAAGCGATGTCGTCCAAGGCGACATGGGCGCCGTAGCGGTGCTTGAGGCCCGAGGCACGCAGCGCCGGTTCGCCACCGGTGCTCATTGCAGGTTGGCCGGCCAGTCGATGGGGGCGATGCGCAGGTAGCCGGCACCCGGCATGCCGGGTTTGGCCTGGGGCACCTCGCCGGGCCGGGTCAGGCGTACCTTGACGCGGAACACCAGCTTCTGGCGTTCGTCACGGGTTTCGACTTCCTTGGGGGTGAACTGGGATTTTGCCGCGACGAAGCTGATCGTGGCCGGCAGCGGTCGCTCGGGCAGGGCGTCGAGCAGCACTCGTGCTTCGTCGCCTACCGCCAGTTTCCCGGCCACGGAGGCCGGCAGGTAGAGGTTCATGTACTGGTCGTTCGGATCGATCATCAGCAGCACCCGTCCGCCAGCACCCAGCACTTCGCCCGGCTCGGCCAGGCGCAGTTGGATCACGCCGTCGATGGGCGCGCGCAAGCGGCTGTCGTCGATTTCGCTGGTCAGTTGCGCCACCTGGGCGAGGGTCGCGCCGATAGCGGCGTTTGCCGCCGATACCTGGGCCCGGGCCGCATTGACCGCGGCGTTGGCAGTGTCCATGCGGGCCTGCTGTTGGTCGATGACCTGGCCGCTGGCAAAACCACGCTTGAACAGTTCCCGGGTCCGCTGGAGTTCCTGGTGGGCGAGCAATTGTTCGCTCTGGCGCAGATGGACATTGGCCTCGGTGGCTGCGAGGTTTTCCCGGGCCCGCAGTACTTCGGCTTCGGCCTGGTTACGCTGGGCTTCCAGGGTTCGGGTGTCCATGCGCGCCAGTAACTGGCCTTTGACGACCTTGTCGCCCTCATTGGCAAGCACTTCGGCCAGGCGACCGGGGGTCTTGCTGGCGATCTGGACTTCGGTGGCCTCGAGGCGGCCGTTGCCCATGCTCAGGCCTTCCGGCAAACGGTCATGTCGGGACTTCCAGTAGCCGAACCCGCCGGCGGCCAACAAGACGGCCAGCAGGGCGAGGGCGAAGAAACGAGAGGTATGAGGGGGCGTCGACATGTCCGGCATCCTGCGGCTATAGCGTCCAGTTTGCTGGATCTTCTACCGCCCCAGCTTGATATCCATCAATACATGGATGTTCAGCGCAGGGCAATCACTGCCGCCCACTGCTCGGCGGTCACCGGCATCACCGACAAGCGCGAGCCTTTCTGCACCAGGGGCATCTCGGCCAGGGCGGCCTGTTGCTTGAGGTAGTCGAGCTTGAGGACGCGGGGGAAGGTCTCGACATGCGCCACGTCGATTGCGGCCCAGGGGTTTTTATCCGGGCCGGCCTTGGGGTCGAAATAATGGCTGTCCGGGTCCAGGGCCGTAGGGTCGGGATAGGCCGCCTGGATGATTTTGCCAATCCCGGCGATGCCTGGCTCGGGGCAACTGGAGTGGTAGAAAAAGAACGTGTCACCCACCGCCATGGCCCGCAGGAAATTGCGCGCCTGGTAGTTGCGAACGCCGTCCCAGCGGGCCTGGCCGAGCTTTTCCAGGCCCAGGATGGACAGTTCGTCAGGCTCGGACTTCATCAGCCAATAGGCCATGATTTTTTCTCCTGGGCGGTGGTTATCAAAATAGTTCGACGATTTTATGACAAACCGACAGTCGGTTGACGCCAGCATTTGCGTGTCGCTGCAGCTTGCCGCAAAATGCCGGCCTTCCAAGCTTGACGCTGCTGCACGGCCAATAAGAAAACCGCTGCTGTCATCGTGTGTGATATGCCTTGAGGGGGGCAATCGATGAAACGCAAACCGGATTTGTTGTGGATCTTGGTCATTCTGTTCGGACTGGGTGTCGTGACCACGGGTTACGCCCAGAGCCTGTGGACCAACAAGACCGAGGCGCCGGTGGATATCACCCAGCCCGCGCCAACGCTCAAACGCTGAACCTGCTTTCCAGGCGCCGCCGATTACTGCGGCGTCAACCCCGCGATATACCATTGCCTGTCGCTGACCGTTCCCTGCAGCGGCACGTCCCAGCTTGCCTGCGCCAATCGTTCGACCTTCTGGCATTCATGGGCTAGCCCCAACAGCGTTGGCTTGCGCCACTGCTTGCGTCGCGCCAGGTACGCCAGGCTGCGGTCGTAAAAGCCGCCGCCCATGCCCAGTCGACCTCCCGCATCGTCAAACCCCACCAATGGCAACAACACCAGGTCCAACGTCCAGACCTTGCGTTGCCGGGCGATGTTCTTGCGTGGCTCGGGGATGCGAAACCGGTTGGGCTGCATTTTTTCGCCGGGGTGGATGCGCTGGAACACCATCTTGGTCTGCGGCCACGGGCTGAGCACCGGCAGATAGGTGGCCTTGCCCCGGCGCTGGGCCGCGCGCAGCAGCAGGCGCGGGTCGATCTCGCCATCGTTGGGTAGGTACAGGGCGATGTGCTTCGCGCGGCGGAACAACGGATGCTGGGCCAGTTGTTTGTACAGTCCGCGGGCCGCTTGCCGTTGCTGGGCGGGCGTCAGGGCGCGACGGGCCTGGCGCAGCAGGCGGCGAAGTTGCGGGCGGGGCAGCGGCGCGGGTTCAGTCATGTCGAGGCTTCACGCAGTGGCGATGGCGCACAGCGTAACCGCAAAACAGGACGCTCAGAAATGCCTGCGCCCGGAAACGACAATGCCAGTCCGCATGGACTGGCATTGTCTGGAGTCAGGCTCCCCGGATGAACCGCTGTCGGCTTAGCCCTTGAACCCGAAAGTTCAAGGTGGAAGTTGCAGGAGGCGTTAAGGCTTTCCGTCAAGCGGACATGCACACCGGCCCCAACGTGCAACCCCCGTGGTTGTGCGTATCGGCTCAGGGACATCACCAACTGGCAAGCACCCCAGGGAGTGAGGCGAGTATACCCCAGGCAGCCTCGCGAATCAGCCCTTGCTGACGTCTGGATCGGTGGCGAGCACCAGATCCACCCGATCGAGCAGGTCGCGTACCTGCTCACGGGTCGAGCCACTGACCTGTACGTCCGGCGTATCCTGGCGATGCAGCAGGTCGTGGGTGATGTTCAAGGCGGCCATCACGGCGATGCGGTCGGCGCCGATGACTTTGCCGCTGCTGCGGATCTCGCGCATCTTGCCGTCCAGGTAACGGGCGGCGCTCACCAGGTTGCTGCGCTCTTCCTGGGGGCAGATGATCGAATATTCTTTGTCGAGGATCTGCACGGTAACGCTATTGCTTGAACTCATGAGTCTTGCTCCAGGGCCTTGAGGCGCGAAATCATCGATTCGACCTTACGCCGGGCGATTTCGTTTTTTTCAATGAGGTGCGCGCGTTCCTCGCGCCAGGTTTTTTCCTGAGCTAGTAGGAGTCCGTTTTGGCTCTTAAGTTGCTCGACCCGGTCAATTAGCAGTTCGAGTCTGGCCATCAGCGCTTGCAGGTCGGTGTCTTCCATTGTGTCCACTGAAGAATGTGTCTGATGGAGGGATGTGGGTCGCACAGCCTCTGATAGTCTTGGCGAGTCTGTCGATGTAGGATACAAGGCCTCCATTCTAGACATAGCGCCGTCTGGCGCCTAGCTGCCCATGCCCATTCAGAATTCCCCGTATCAAGCATTCGCCACCCTGCTGAGCACCAGCGGTCATCCTGTCTCGCCTGCCGAACTGCATGGCCTGTTGCTTGGCCGCAGTTGCGCCGGTGCCGGTTTCGATGCCGACGGCTGGTTGGCCGACGCCGCCGAGCTGCTGGAAGGCGAGCCGGCGGACAACGTCCGTAACGCGCTGATCGGCCTGCAGGAAATGGTCAAGGGCGAATTGACCAGCGATGACATGACCGTCGTCCTGCTGCTGCCCACTGACGACGCCCCCTTGGTCGAACGCGCCGCGGCGCTGGGCCAGTGGTGCCAGGGCTTCCTCGCTGGCTTCGGCCTGACCCGCCGCGAATACGCGCTGAGCGAAGAGGCCAAGGAAGTGCTGCAGGACTTGGCCGCGATCTCCCAGGTCCAGGATGCCCTGGAAGAGTCCGATGACGGCGAAAGCGACTACATGGAAGTGATGGAGTACCTGCGGGTCGCACCATTGCTACTGTTCACCGAGACCAAGAAAACCGATGCTGCGGCCCCCAAGCCGTCCTTGCATTAAATTCCAGAGGGACCCCGTCTGCCCATGATTCATATCCCGAAATCGGAATACAGCCGTCGCCGCAAGGCCCTGATGGCGCAGATGGAACCCAACAGCATCGCAATCCTGCCCGCCGCCGCCGTTGCGATCCGCAACCGCGACGTCGAGCATGTCTATCGCCAGGACAGTGACTTCCAGTACCTCAGCGGCTTTCCCGAGCCGCAAGCGGTGCTGGTGCTGATGCCCGGCCGCGCCCATGGCGAATACATCCTCTTTTGTCGTGAGCGCAACGCCGAACGTGAGTTGTGGGACGGCCTGCGCGCCGGCCAGGAAGGGGCGATCCGTGACTACGGTGCCGACGACGCGTTTCCCATTACCGACATCGACGACATTCTGCCGGGCCTGATCGAAGGCCGCGACCGGGTGTATTCGGCCATGGGCAGCAACCCTGAATTCGACCGGCACCTGATGGAGTGGATCAACGTGATTCGCTCCAAGGCTCACCTCGGCGCCCAGCCGCCGAACGAATTCGTTGCCCTGGATCACTTGCTGCACGATATGCGCCTGTATAAATCGGCGGCGGAACTGAAGGTCATGCGCGAAGCGGCGCGGATCTCCGCCCAGGCGCACATCCGGGCGATGCAGGCGGCGCGCCCGGGTTTGCATGAGTTCAGCCTGGAGGCCGAGCTCGATTATGAATTCCGCAAGGGTGGGGCGAAAATGCCGGCCTATGGCTCGATCGTCGCGGCGGGGCGCAACAGCTGCATCCTGCACTACCAGCAGAACGATGCGCTGCTAAAGGACGGCGACCTGGTGTTGATCGATGCCGGCTGTGAAATCGACTGCTACGCCAGCGACATCACCCGTACCTGGCCGGTCAGCGGCAAGTTTTCGCCCGAGCAGAAAGCGGTCTACGAAGTGGTGCTGGCCGCCCAGGAAGCTGCGTTTGCCCAGATCGCACCGGACAAACACTGGAACCAGGCCCACGAAGCGACGGTCCGGGTCATTACCGAAGGGTTGGTGCACCTGGGGCTGCTGGAGGGCGAGGTGGACGAGTTGATTGCCAGCGAGGCCTACCGGGCGTTCTACATGCACCGCGCCGGCCATTGGCTGGGCATGGACGTGCATGATGTGGGTGAATACCGGGTTGGCGGCGAGTGGCGGGTCCTGGAAATCGGCATGACGCTGACGGTGGAGCCGGGCATCTATATCAGCCCGGACAACCGCAGCGTCGCGAAAAAATGGCGCGGCATTGGCGTGCGCATCGAGGATGACGTGGTAGTGACCAAAACCGGTTGTGAAATCCTGAGCCGAGGCGTGCCGAAAACGGTCGCCGACATCGAGGCCCTGATGGCCGCCGCCCGGACGCAAGCGGCATGAGCCGGGTCAATCTGGCGATCATCGGCGGTGGCCTGGTCGGCGCGAGCCTGGCGCTGGCCCTGCAGGCCGGTGCCAAGGCCCGGGGCTGGAGGATCATCCTGATCGAGCCCTTCGCCCCCGGCGACGCCTGGCAGCCAAGCTACGATGCCCGGTCTTCGGCATTGTCCTACGGTGCCCGGCAGATTTATCAACGTTTGGGTGTCTGGCAGGAGATTTCCCGTCGCGCCGAACCAATCAAGCAGATCCATGTGTCCGATCGCGGACGGTTTTCCACGGCGCGGCTGTCGGCCATGGAAGAGGGCGTGCCGGCCCTGGGCTACGTGGTGGAAAACGCCTGGCTCGGCCAGTGCCTGTGGCAAGGCCTGGACCCGGAGGTGGTCAGTTGGCGCTGCCCGGCGCAGGTTACGCGTATGGAGCCATTGGTCGGCGGTTATCGCCTGACCCTCGACGACGAAACCACCCTGGAGTGCGACCTTGCCGTTCTGGCCGATGGCGGTCGCTCCAGCCTGCGCGAGCAGTTGGGCGTCGGGGTGCGCAGTCGTCCCTATGACCAGAGCGCCTTGATCGCCAACATCACCCCCAGCGAAGCCCACAATGGCATGGCCTTCGAGCGCTTCACCGATGACGGCCCGATGGCCTTGTTGCCGCTGCCGGAGAATCGTTGCGCGCTGGTCTGGACCCGCCAGGGCATGGACGCGCAACGGTTGGCGGCCCTCGACGAGCGCAGCTTCCTCGCCGAATTGCAGGGTGTGTTCGGTTATCGCCTGGGGACGCTGAAGCAGGTGGGTGTACGGCACCTGTACCCGTTGGCGCTGGTGGAAGCCGAAGAGCAGGTCCGTCCGCACCTGGCGATCCTGGGCAATGCCGCCCACAGCCTGCATCCGATTGCCGGGCAGGGGTTCAACCTGTCCCTGCGCGATGCCCAGGCCCTGGCCGATGCCTTGCTCGACAGCGATCGCGCGCCGGGGGATTTTGCCGTGTTGCAGGCCTACCGCGAGAGCCAGCGCATGGACCAGGCCCTGACCGTGGGCTTCTCCGACCAGGTCACGCGGCTGTTCGGCAGCAGCCTGCCGCTGGTGTCCCTGGGCCGGAACCTCGGCTTGCTGGGCCTCGACCTGCTGCCGCCGGCCAAGCGCTGGTTCGCCCGCCAGGCCATGGGGCTGGGGACGCGTCCCGATGCTTGAGGCTGGGGTGGTCATTTCTTTTCATGGGCGGCTGATGTCGCCCGCAAAACAGGCTTAGAGCATGGAATTGCGTGCAGATCTGCTGATTGTCGGCGCGGGTATGGTCGGCAGCGCCCTGGCGCTGGCGTTGCAGGACAGTGGCCTGCAAGTGTTGTTGCTCGACGGCAGTCCGATGAGCGTCAAGCCCTTCGATCCCCAGGCCGCGTTCGAGCCCCGGGTCAGTGCCTTGTCGACGGCCAGCCAGCGGATCCTTGATCGCCTGGGCGTCTGGGAGGGCATCACCACCCGGCGGGCCAGCCCTTACACCGACATGCACGTCTGGGACGGCAGTGGCACCGGGCAGATCCATTTTTCCGCGGCCAGCCTGCATGCCGAGACGCTTGGGCACATCGTTGAAAATCGCGTGGTGCAGGATGCCCTGCTGGACCGACTGCATGACTGCGACCTGGGCCTGTTGGCCAACGCCCGTCTGGAACAGATGCGTCGTTCCGGTGACGACTGGCTGCTGACCCTGGCCGATGGCCGCACGTTGCGGGCACCCCTGGTCATTGCCGCCGACGGCGCGAATTCCGCTGTGCGCCGCCTCACCGGCGTGGCGACGCGCGAATGGGATTACCTGCACCACGCCATCGTCACCAGCGTGCGCAGCACCCGGTCGCATCGGATGACGGCATGGCAGCGTTTCACCGACAACGGCCCGTTGGCGTTCCTGCCCCTTGAGCGTGACGGCCAGCACGACTGGTGCTCGATTGTCTGGTCCACCACCCCCGAAGACGCGCAGCGCTTGATGGCGCTCGATGACAGCGAATTTTGCAACGAACTGGAGCGTGCCTTCGAAGGCCAGCTTGGCCCGGTACTGAGCGCCGACCCGCGCCTGTGCGTGCCGCTGCGCCAGCGACATGCCAAGCGCTACGTGGCCGAAGGGCTGGCGTTGATCGGCGACGCGGCCCATACCATCCATCCGTTGGCCGGGCAGGGGGTGAACCTGGGTTTCCTCGACGCTGCCGTGCTGGCCGAAGTGCTGTTGCACGCGGCCGGCCGTGGCGAGCGGTTGGCGGACGTGAAGGTGCTGAGCCGCTACGAGCGCCGACGCATGCCCCACAACCTGGCGCTGATGGCGGCGATGGAGGGCTTCGAGCGGTTGTTCCAGGCCGATCCGCTGCCGGTGCGCTGGTTGCGCAACACCGGGCTGAAGCTGGTGGACCGCCTGCCTGAGGCCAAGGCCTTGTTCGTGCGCGAGGCGCTGGGGTTGAGTGGGGATTTGCCGGATTTGGCCAAGGCCTGAGATGTGGGTTGGGGCTTATGGCTTCATCGCGGGCAAGCCTCGCTCCCACAGTCGTCACCGGATCAAATGTGGGAGCGAGCTTGCTCGCGATGAGGCCGGCACAGCCACCTCAATCCATCTGTGCAACATTTGGAAATGTGTCCACCCACTGTTAGATTGAGAAGCCAAATGTGAGTCCTTATCATTTGCGCCTCTTTCACCATCCAGAGACCGCTACCATGTTGGCAACCAAGCGCCTGCTGTCCGTCCTCGCCTTGACCCTGATCGGCACCACTGCCGCCCAGGCCGCCGATGAGGTGGTGGTCTACTCCTCGCGTATCGATGAACTGATCAAGCCGGTCTTTGATGCCTACACCAAGAAAACCGGCGTCCCGGTGAAGTTCATTACCGACAAGGAAGCGCCGTTGATGCAGCGGATCAAGGCCGAAGGCGAGAACGCCACCGCCGACCTGCTGCTCACCGTCGATGCCGGTAACCTCTGGCAGGCCGAGCAGATGGGCATTCTCCAGCCGTTCACCTCCCCGGTGATCGACGCCAACATCCCGTCCCAATACCGCGCCTCGTCCCACGCCTGGACCGGCTTGAGCCTGCGGGCGCGGACCATTGCCTATTCCACCGACCGGGTTAAACCGGGTGAATTGACCACCTATGAAGCGCTGGCCGGCAAGGAGTGGGAAGGCCGTCTGTGCCTGAGGACCTCGAAAAAGGTCTATAACCAGTCCCTGACCGCCACGCTGATCGAAACCCACGGTGCGGAAAAAACCGAAGAAATCCTCAAGGGTTGGGTCAGGAACCTGTCCACCGACGTGTTCTCCGATGACACCGCATTGCTTGAGGCGATCAATGCTGGCCAGTGCGATGTCGGTATCGTCAACACCTACTACTATGGCCGCCTGCACCAGCAGAAGCCGGACCTGAAGGTGAAGCTGTTCTGGCCGAACCAGGCTGATCGTGGCGTGCACATCAACCTCTCGGGCATTGGCTTGACCAAGCATGCGCCGCATCCGGATGCCGCCAAGAAACTGGTGGAGTGGATGACCACGCCGCAAGCGCAAAGCATCTTCGCCGACGTGAACCAGGAATTCCCGGCCAACCCGAAGGTCGAGCCGTCCAAGGAAGTGGCGGCCTGGGGGGCGTTCAAGGCCGATACCTTGCCGGTTGAAGTCGCGGGTAAACGCCAGGCCGAAGCCATTCGCATGATGGATCGCGCTGGCTGGAATTAACCCCCAGTCAGACACTATTCCTTGTGGCGAGGGGATTTATCCCCGCTGGGTTGCGAAGCAGCCCCCAAGCGGAGAGCGCGGCGTGTCAGACGGATTGAACTGTCTGTAATTGGGCTTGCTCCGCAAGCCAGCGGGGATAAATCCCCTCGCCACAGGTTTTCATGCGGCGGGTTATAAAATAGGTGCCCGCGCCAATGTGCGGGCATCATCATTTAAACGAGAGCTCCCCTTGGCCCACCCCGCCCAACGCCGCTGGTACCCCCTGGTCTTCGCCATTGCTGCGCTGGTCCTGTTGCCCTTGAGTGTCTTGCTGCTGTCCTGGCAGAGCATCGACCAGCAAATCTGGTCCCACTTATGGGATACACAGATGCCGCGCTTGTTGGGCAATACCCTCACCTTGATCCTTGGCGTGGGTGTCGGAGTGACCTTGCTGGGTGTCAGTCTCGCCTGGCTCACCAGTCTGTGTGAATTCCCGGGACGTCGCTGGCTCGATTGGGCATTGATGCTGCCGTTCGCGATTCCGGCCTACGTGTTGGCGTTTGTCTTCGTTGGCCTGCTGGATTTTGCCGGCCCCGTGCAGACGCTGATGCGTGAGTGGTTCGGCAGTG
This sequence comes from Pseudomonas sp. NFACC24-1, assembly GCF_900115235.1. Lineage (NCBI taxonomy): Bacteria > Pseudomonadati > Pseudomonadota > Gammaproteobacteria > Pseudomonadales > Pseudomonadaceae > Pseudomonas > Pseudomonas sp. NFACC24-1. Next base: position 149,425 of record NZ_FOVS01000013.1, on the reverse strand, counting down.
GCCTGCGCCTGCCCCGGGTTCGCTCCACCGGCGGGGTGATTCTCGTGTTGGTGCTGGTCTTTTATCCTTACGTCTACCTGTTGGCGCGCAGTGCCTTCCTGGCCCAGGGCAAGGGTTTGATGGAAGCTGCCCGGGTGCTGGGGCAGTCGCCATGGCAGGCGTTCTGGCGTGTGGCGCTGCCGATGGCCAGGCCAGCCATCGGTGCGGGCGTGGCGCTGGCGCTGATGGAAACCCTGGCGGATTTCGGCGCGGTGTCGGTGTTCAACTTCGACACCTTCACCACCGCCATCTACAAGACCTGGTACGGCTTCTTCAGCCTCTCCAGCGCCGCCCAACTGGCCAGCCTGCTGTTGCTGGCGGTGATGCTGGTGCTCTACGGCGAACGCCGGGCCCGCGGCGCTCACCGGGCCGGCAACGAGCGGCCCCGGGTCAAGGCGTTGTATACGTTGCGCGGCCTCAAGGCCGTGGCGGCCAGTGGCTGGTGCTTCCTGGTATTTGCCTGCGCGTTTGTCATCCCGGTGCTGCAGTTGGTGGTGTGGTTCTGGCAACGCGGTCGTTTCGACCTGGATGAGCGTTATGCCGGGCTGATCGTCCACACCCTCTACCTGGGCGGCCTGGCGGCGCTGGTCACCGTCTGTGTGGCCTTGCTGCTGGCGTTCGCCCGGCGGTTGGCGCCGACCCGTCCGATTCGTGCCGGCGTCGGCTTGGCGAACCTGGGGTATGCCTTGCCCGGTTCGGTGCTGGCGGTATCGATCATGCTTGCGTTCAGCTACCTGGACCGTGAGCTGGTCATCCCGCTGTCGACCTGGCTCGGCGGTGCCGGCAAGCCGTTGTTGCTGGGCAGCCTGTCGGCGCTGTTGCTGGCGTATCTGGTGCGTTTCCTGGCCGTGGCCTACGGCCCGTTGGAGAGCAGCCTGGCGCGCATTCGTCCGTCCTTGCCCGAAGCGGCACGCAGCCTTGGGGTCAGTGGGCCCCGACTGTTTTTCAAAGTGTATCTGCCGTTGCTGTTGCCCGGCACCTTGAGCGCCGCGTTGCTGGTGTTCGTCGATGTGCTCAAGGAAATGCCCGCGACGCTGCTGATGCGCCCGTTCGGCTGGGACACGCTGGCGGTGCGGATCTTCGAGATGACCAGCGAAGGGGAGTGGGCCCGGGCCGCGCTACCGGCGCTGACGTTGGTATTGGTGGGGCTGTTGCCGGTCATCGGATTGATACGACGTTCGGCCCATCGAAACAGCTAGGTGCCAGTCCTACCTCATGCGGCTACAATGCGCGGCATTCGGTGCGGTCCGTCTGTCGGACCGGGCAACTGAGAACGTCAGAAAACTCCTTTTTTCAGACGTTCGCGCTACGCAGTGCCCGTCCGCACCTTCGCCAAGCCCGGAAGGAGAAACCCATGGGACAGCGTACGCCTCTGTATGACCTTCATCTCGCCCTTGGCGCGAAGATGGTCGATTTTGGCGGTTGGGATATGCCTTTGCATTACGGCTCGCAGGTCGAAGAACACCATCAGGTGCGTCGCGACTGCGGTGTGTTCGATGTATCCCACATGACCGTGATCGACGTCGCCGGCCCCCAGGCCAAGGTTTGGCTGCAGCGCTTGCTGGCCAATGACGTCGACCGCTTGCAAGACACAGGCAGTGCCTTGTACAGCGCGATGCTCAATGAGCGCGGCGGCATCGTCGACGACATGATCATCTACCGTGTCGAAGATGGTTATCGCCTGGTCTTCAACGCCTCGACCCGCGATCAGGACCTGGCCTGGATGCAGGCACAGCTCGGTGACTATGACGCGCAACTGCATGAGCGCCCCGAGCTGGCGATGCTGGCGATCCAGGGCCCTCACGCCCGGCAGAAGATTGCCGAGCTGGTCACACAATCCCGTGGGCAAATCATCCAGCAACTCAAGCCTTTCGAAGGGCGCGCCGACGGCGAATGGTTCATCGCCCGGACCGGCTACACCGGCGAAGATGGCCTGGAAATCGTCCTGCCCGCCCAGGAGGCCCCGAGTTTCTTCAATGACCTGGTCGGCGCTGGTATTTCGCCCATTGGCCTAGGCGCCCGCGATACCTTGCGCCTGGAGGCCGGCATGAACCTCTACGGCCAGGATATCCACCAGGATGTTTCCCCGCTGGCCTCGAACATGGCCTGGAGTATCGCCTGGGAACCGGCGAGCCGTCAGTTCATCGGGCGCAGCGCGCTGGAGACCGAGCTTGCCAGCGGTGTGCAGCACAAACTGGTCGGGCTGGTGCTGGAAGAACGGGGTGTTTTGCGCGCCCACCAGGTGGTTCGCATCGCCAATGTTGGCGAAGGGGAGATCACCAGTGGTAGTTTTTCTCCTACGCTTAGCAAGTCGATCGCCCTGGCACGTGTTCCGATGGCAACCGCCGACCGTGCCGAGGTAGAAATTCGTGGTAAGTGGTACCCGGTACGGGTGGTCAAACCGACCTTCGTCCGCCATGGCAAAACCCTGATCTAACCTTTTGCGGCGGGCCGCTGGCCGCTGACACTTTCTATTGAGGACACAGAATATGAGTGATATCCCTGCCGAACTGCGTTTCGCCGAAAGCCATGAGTGGGCACGTCTGGAGGCTGACGGTACCGTCACCGTGGGCATCAGCGATCATGCGCAGGAAGCCTTGGGCGACGTGGTCTTTGTCGAGCTGACTGAAGTCGGTAAGGTTTTTGCCGAAAATGACCAGGCCGGCGTGGTGGAGTCGGTCAAAGCCGCTTCCGATATCTATTCCCCGATTGCGGGTGAAGTGATCGCGATCAACGACGAGCTGAGTGGCGCGCCGGAGTTGCTCAACTCCAATCCTTACGGTGCCTGGATCTTCAAGCTCAAGCCGAGCAACACAGCTGATTTGGACAAGTTGCTTGATGCGGCAGGCTACAAGGCTGCCATCGGCGAATAAGGACGACTGCACCTGTGGGAGCGAGCTTGCTCGCGATAGCGGTGGATCGATCGTTCCCACGCTCCTGCGTGGGAATGCCGCCAGGGACGCTCCGCGTTCCGCTTCTGAAATGTGACGCAGAGCGTCACGGGATGCATCCCCACGCAGAGCGTGGGGACGATCAGCTTCAAGCCAATCCACGGGTTGTCTGGGCTGACGCCTTCGCGAGCAAGCTCGCTTCCACAGGGGGTAGCCTCGGGATGTTCGCCGGACAAAAAAATGCCGCTCAATGGAGCGGCATTTTTTATAGGCCGGGCATCAGTCCTGGGCGACGGCGTTTTTCGCCAGGATCGCGTTGGCCAGTTCCATGTCGGTGGCTTGCAGGCCTGGGTTGTCGGCACGCACTTTTTGCATCGCCGCTTCCAGGTAAGGACCACGGATACCGCCATCACTGGCGACGAAGCTGCCGGCATCGTCTTGGGCGGCGACGATCAGTTTGTGATCCTTGAAGGTCAGGTAGGTGGAACCGGTGGTCGCACCGGACGAGATGACGTTACGCCAAAACGTGTCGGCCATTGCCGAGCCGACAGGAAGAGACAGCAAGGCTACGGTAGCGACAGCAAGTTTGAGACGCATGATAGGTGACTCCACTGGGTTAACTATGACGTTGGATTACCTGCGTCTCGATTCAGTTCCATGACTTGTCAGTCAGCCCGTTCCACCTGCAGCACCGCCCCCTCCTGCGCCACCACCCTGACCCGCGTGCCAACGGACGATTCGGGCCCCTTGGCCAGCCAGACACTGTCGGCCACCTTGATCTTGCCACGGCCATCGACAATCGCTTCATGCACCAGGAAGACCTTGCCGATCAGTTCCTGCCCGCGCAGGTTCAGGTGCGGCTGATCGCTTTGGCGCACGGCGCTGCGCTGGCGTCGCCACCAGTACAGTGCCGTGGCGATGGCGAACAGGCCGAACAACAGGAACTGCAATTCCCACGGCATCTGCGGCAGGAAGAACGTGAGCACGCCGACTGCCGCGGCGGCCATGCCGATCCACAGCAGGTAACCACCGGCGCCGAACACTTCAAGGATCAGCAGGATGACGCCCAGCGCCAGCCAGTCCCAGTACGACATGTGTTGCAGGAACCCCCACATACGCGCGCCTCAGGCTTTCTTGCTGTCAAAGGTGGCCCTGACGATCTCGCCGATGCCACCGACCGCACCGATGACCTGGCTGGCTTCCAGCGGCATCAGGATCACCTTGCTGTTGTTGGCTGACGCCAGTTTGCCCAGTGCATCGATGTATTTCTGTGCGACGAAGTAGTTCACGGCCTGGACGTTACCGTCGGCAATGGCCTGGGACACCACTTGGGTGGCCAATGCTTCGGCTTGCGCCTGGCGCTCGCGGGCCTCGGATTCCAGGAACGCCGCCTGGCGGCTGCCCTCGGCCTCGAGGATCTGCGCCTGCTTCTTGCCTTCGGCGGTGAGAATCGCCGATGCGCGCAGGCCCTCGGCTTCGAGGATCTGGGCACGCTTGATACGTTCGGCTTTCATTTGCCCCGACATGGCGGCCATCAGGTCCGCCGGGGGGCTGATGTCCTTGATCTCGATCCGGGTGATCTTGATGCCCCACGGCGCCGTGGCTTCATCGACAGTGCGCAGCAGTTTTTCGTTGATGCCGTCGCGCTGGCTCAGCATCGCGTCCAGCTCCATGGACCCCAGCACGGTGCGGATATTGGTTTGCAGCAGGTTGCGGATGGCGTGTTCGAGGTTATTGACCTCGTAGGCTGCCTGGGCCGTATTGACCACCTGGAAGAAGCACACGGCGTCGATCTGTACCGTGGCGTTGTCGGCGGTAATCACTTCCTGGGGCGGGATGTCCAGTACGCTTTCCATGACATTGATCTTGCGCCCGATGCGATCCATCACCGGGATGATGATGTTCAGGCCGGGCTTGAGGGTGTTGGTGTAGCGCCCGAACCGCTCGACGGTCCATTGGTAGCCCTGGGGCACGACCTTGAAGCCCATGAAGAGAATGGCGACCACGAGGCCGATGAAAAGTAAAAGTACGCTACCGATCTGCATGACGGTTCCCTGTGCGAATTGAGATGGACCTGCGAGCCCTGAGTGTAGGGCACGCGGCCAGTATCTTCGCTATGGTCCGTTCCGCTTTGTTTGTGGGATCTTTCTGCCCCTGAGCCAGACAGTTCCTACTTCTGCTCGCTTTGCGGCGTCACCCGCAGCACTTCCTCGACCGTGGTCAAGCCCGCCGCCACCTTTTGCGCCCCCGACAGCCGCAGGCTGCGCATGCCTTCCTTGAAGGCCTGGCGGCGCACCGCCAGCAGGTCGGTGTCGGGGTGGATCAAGGCCTTGACGCTGTCGGTCAGTTGCATGATTTCGTAGACACCGGCGCGGCCGCGGTAACCGGTGTCGCGGCACTCCAGGCAGCCGACGGCCTGTTGGGCATTGCTTGGCAACGGTGCCTGCCAGGGGCGCGTCAGGGTCTGCCAGTCGTCTTCGTCCAGGGCCAGCGGGGCCTTGCATTGCGGGCACAGGGTGCGCACCAGCCGCTGGGCCATGACCCCGAGCACGGTGGCCTTGATCAGATAATGGGGCACACCCAGCTCCAGCAGGCGGCTGATGGCGCTCGGCGCGTCGTTGGTGTGCAGCGTCGACAGCACCAGGTGCCCGGTCAGCGCCGCCTGGATCGCCATTTCAGCGGTTTCCAGGTCACGGATCTCACCGATCATGATGATGTCCGGGTCTTGCCGCATCAGTGCCCGTACCCCGGCGGCGAAGGTCAGGTCGATGTTGTGCTGGACCTGCATCTGGTTGAAGGAGGCCTCGACCATTTCAATTGGGTCCTCGATGGTGCAGAGGTTCACTTCCGGCGTCGCCAGTTTCTTGAGGGTGGTGTAGAGGGTGGTGGTCTTGCCGGAACCGGTAGGCCCGGTCACCAGGATGATGCCATTGGGCTGGCGGGTCATGTCCTGCCAGCGGCGCAGGTCGTCGGCGGAGAAGCCGAGCTGGTCGAAATCCTTGAGCAGCACTTCCGGGTCGAAGATCCGCATGACCATTTTCTCGCCGAATGCCGTGGGCAAGGTCGACAGGCGCAACTCCACTTCGCCGCCGTCCGGGGTCTTGGTCTTGACCCGGCCGTCCTGGGGTTTGCGTTTTTCCGCGACGTTCATCCGCCCCAGGCTCTTGAGGCGGCTGACGATCGCCATCGTGACCTGCGGCGGGAACTGATAGACGGTGTGCAGCACCCCGTCGATGCGAAACCGTACGGTACCCTGCTCGCGGCGCGGTTCGATGTGGATATCGCTGGCCCGTTGTTGGAAGGCGTACTGGAACAGCCAGTCGACGATATTGACGATGTGAGCGTCGTTGGCGTCCGGTTCCTGGTCGCTGGCCCCCAGGTTGAGCAACTGTTCGAAATTGCTCAGGTTGCTCGGTTGCTGGTCGGTCGTGGTGGCGCCGCTGACCGATTTGGCCAGGCGATAGAACTCCACGCTCAAGCGCTGGATATCCACCGGGTTGGCGACCACCCGCTTGATCGGCAGCTTGAGCACGTGGGTCAGGTCGGCTTCCCAGCTGCTGACGTAGGGTTGTGCGCTGGCAACGGTGACGGCGTCACGATCGACGGCTACCGCGAGGATCTTGTGGCGCTGGGCAAAGGCATAGGACATCAAGGGCGTCACGGCCGCTACGTTGATTTTCAGCGGGTCGATGCGCATGTAGGGTTGGCCGGCCTGCTGGGACAGCCACAGGGTCAGGTTCTCCAGGTCCAGGCGCTTGCCGGGTCGACTGAGGTCGTCCAGGTGCTGGTTGGCAATGAACTCCAGCGGATGCAGCTGGCTATTGGCGCTGTGGCGTCGGCGGGCGTTGAGCGCGGTTTCGGCTGAATCCTGGCTGATGAAACCCTGGGTGACCAGTTGGCGCAGCAGATCATTGAGGTCCAGCCAGCGGTCCTGAGTGGCGTGTTTGGTGGACATGCGGGTTCCTATTGGACAATTGCAGCAAAGCCGCGATACAGACGCTTCGGCGTCCTCGCTCGGTCTGCAAAAGAATAGTCCCGACCCCGTGGTCCGTTGGGCCACTACCCGACCAATGCGTTACCAGGTCTTGCCCGTGGGGCGCTCAACCGGCCGCTTGGGTCGGCTCAACCCTCGTAAATTCAGCGCTTTGCAGGTCCACCGAGCACATGCCGATCAGGTTACGTAATTTTTCAGCGATCACCTGGGCCCGGTGCCAACTCAGCCCGTCCAGGCCGATGTCCAGGGAGAGCAGATCGTCGAGGCGCTCGACGCGCACGTGCCGTGGCGTCAGGCCCTGCAAGGCAAACAGGTTCAACGCCCGGCACAGCAGATCCGGTTCGGCCTCGGCCAGCATCTGGTACTGCACTCGGCAATGGGCATTGGCGGCGTGCCAGACGTCGGCGCGGGTCGTGGTTGTGGCAACGGCTTCGAGCGGGGGCATGGATGGTCTCCTGGAGTGCGGGAGAAATATTTACATGTGTCGCGGGGTATTTCTTATCTAAGATGAGTGGTTATGGCGTTTTTTCGAATCGTTTGATTCTCCAGATCATTTATCACGGGTTTATTTATGCAAAGTGAGCTGGATGGCTACGACCGCCGGATACTGGCGCTGCTGCAAGAGGATGCCTCGCTGTCCAGTGCGCAAATCGCCGAGCAGGTCGGCTTGTCTCAATCGCCGTGCTGGCGGCGGATCCAGCGGATGAAGGAGGAGGGCATCATCCGTGCTCAGGTGACTTTGCTGGATCGCAAGAAAATCGGCCTCAACACGCAGATCTTCGCCGAAGTGAAACTCAACGCCCATGGCCGTTCGAACTTCACCGAGTTCACCGAGGCGATTCGCGGCTTCCCCGAAGTGCTGGAGTGTTATGTGTTGATGGGGGCGGTGGATTTTCTGCTGCGCATCGTCACGGCGGACATCGAGGCGTATGAGCGATTCTTTTTCGAAAAGCTGTCGATGGTGCCGGGGATCCAGGAAGTGAATTCGATCGTGGCGCTGTCGGAGATCAAGTCGACGACGAGTTTGCCGGTGGTGCGCTGAGTTCTGTGGAGGATGTGCTGGCCCTATCGCGAGCAAGCTCGCTCCCACAGTTGATCTTCAGCGGCCACTACTAGATGTGGTTACAACGCTGACCCCCTGTGGGAGCGAGCTTGCTCGCGATGGCGGCATCACAGCCGCAGCAAAGTCTTCCAGGCCCGATTCTGGTACACCGCAATCGCCTGCTGCTTGCGCGCATCCAGCGTTTCGTCGGTGATGGGTTGGTTGGCCAGTTGCGCCAGCTTGTTCAGCTCGCCATAAAGGCGATCCATTTCCGGGATCTCCAGCACATGGCGGGCGTGGTGCAGCCAGGCCTGGATGCGTTCGATACGCGGCAGTTGCTCGGCGAGGTCTTCCGGCTGCTGCTGATAGCGTTGCAATTGCAGGGACGAGGATTCTTCCCCCAGCAGACGCGGCAGCCAGCTACCCAGTTGTGCCGCGCCCTGGCGATTGCCACGGGTGTTGCGCTCGGCGGCCCAGCTGCGGGCCAGCAGCCAGCGTGAAGTGTTGAGGGAGAACAGGCCCCAGCGCGGGTCTTGCAGCTCTTCAAGGAACTGTTCCGGCGCGGCCTTGCGCACGTCTTCGTCGTCCAGGCCAGCCTGGACCAGCGGACGCCAGTCTTCCAGCAACGCGTCCAGGGCCAGGCGCAGGTCATGGGTCGATTGGCGCGGCGCGGCCTGGCCGAGGCTGCTGAGCAGGGCGCGCAGTTCGGCGAGGTTTTCCACCCAGTCCTGCAGCAGGCGCCAGTGGCCGTTGAAACGGTATTGTTCGGCCAGGCGTTGGCTGCTGCCGAGCAAATGCCAGCTCAGCGCGGCAAAGGCGTCATCCAGCGGCGTCTCGGCGGTCAACTGCGGGGCCGGCAGGCTCAAGGCATAGCTGCCCGCGTCATGCAGACGATAGCCACGCTCGGCCTTGCTGATGTCGCAGGGCATCAAGGGCAGGGTCGCGGCCAGCTCGGCGGCCAGTTCCAGCAGGGCGGCGGGCTCGCCTTCGCGCAATTCCAGCTCCAGTTCGCAGATTTCTTCCTTCTGCTTGCCCACCACGACGTGGCCCAGGTCCAGGGCGGCTTCGATGACCACCTTGCTCTTGCCCCGGCCCCAGGCGATTTCGGCGCGTTCGCGGACGAAATCGGTGGTGAAGATGGCCTTGAGGGTTTTCTTGTCCAGTTCGGCCAGGGCCTCGGGCCAGCATTCGCCGTCGAGCTTCTTCAGGTCGAGCTTGGCCTTGGGCAGGTGCCAGTCGTATTCGTTGCGTTCGGACAGGCCGGCGACGCTCTGGCCGCGGGTCTTGAGGGTCTGGATCACCTCTTCACCGTCGCGACGCAGGCGCAGGGCGACCTTGGCCCGGGCCAGGTCGCGCTCTGGCGTGTCGAAATACTGGTTCATCAATTCGTGGCGTTCCCAGCCACTCTTGTTGCGTTTTTTCAGCAGCGGATGCTCGCGCAAGGCTGCCAGGGTCTCGCGGCTGACGCGGAGTTTGATTTCGGTTTCTTTCTGCATGGCCGGAAAATCCAGGGATCGGGTGCGCAGCCGGGGGAGGGTGTGGCTGCCAAGGCCGTGCAGTGTACAGGACTCGCTCATCCTACGCGCCGCGACGGTTTATTCCTTGCGCCGGATGGTTCTATGATGGACATCAATCTGTAAGCCTGGAGTCAGCGATGCCTTTGCCGTCCATGAAAGATCAATTCGCTGCCCTGATCGCCACGCCTTCGGTCAGTTGTACCCAACCTGGGCTCGACCAGTCCAACAGCGCCGTGATCGAGCTGCTGGCAGGCTGGCTAACCGAGCTGGGATTCTCCTGCGATGTCCAGCAGGTCAGCCCCGGCAAATTCAATTTGCTGGCCAGTTTCGGCAGTGGTCCCGGCGGCCTGGTGTTGGCGGGTCACAGCGACACGGTGCCGTTCGACGGTGCGTTATGGCAGACCGATCCCTTGAAGCTCACCGAGGTCGATGGCCGTTGGGTGGGCCTGGGCAGTTGCGACATGAAGGGTTTTTTCGCCCTGGCCATCGAAGCGGTCAAGCCGCTGCTGGACCAACCGTTCAAGCAACCGCTGCTGATCCTCGCGACCTGTGACGAAGAAAGCTCCATGTCCGGCGCCCGGGCCCTGGCCGATGCCGGTCGACCGTTGGGGCGCGCGGCGGTGATCGGCGAGCCGACTGGCCTGCGCCCGATTCGCCTGCACAAAGGCGTGATGATGGAACGCATCGACATTCTCGGGCGCAGCGGCCATTCGTCCGATCCGCGCCTGGGCCATAGCGCCCTGGAGGCCATGCACGATGCCATGGGCGAACTGCGTGGCCTGCGCCTGCAATGGCAGCGTGAATTCCGTAATCCGCAGTTCAGCGTGCCACAACCGACCCTGAACTTCGGTTGCATCCACGGTGGCGACAACCCCAACCGGATCTGCGGCCAGTGCTCCATGGAATTCGACCTGCGCCCGTTGCCGGGCATGGACCCGCAAGTACTGCGGGCGGCGATCCGGCAGAAGCTCGAGCCGATTGCCGAGCGACACCAGGTCAAGATCGACTATGCGCCGCTGTTCCCCGAAGTGCCGCCGTTCGAGCAGGCCGAGGACGCGGAGTTGGTCCGCGTGGCCGAACGACTGACCGGCCATCGTGCCGAAGCAGTGGCGTTCGGCACCGAAGCGCCTTATCTTCAGCGCCTTGGCTGCGAAACCCTGGTGCTCGGTCCTGGCGATATCGCCTGTGCCCACCAACCGGGCGAGTACCTTGAAATGTCACGTTTGCAACCTACCGTACAGTTGCTGCGGCAGTTGATCGGCCATTACTGCCTGACGCCGGCCACGGCCGGTTAAATTGTGCCCTTGCGGGCCCGTATTCATCACATGAGGAGAGCGCGCGTGTCGCCAAGCCTGTTCCGACGATAACCACCAGCCCGTTGTGCGTTCTGTTTCGTCTTTTTTTGGCTGTTATTTATTACAGGTCCAGGTTCATGCCCGAATACGTCAATTGGCTTCGTCACGCTTCGCCCTACATCAACGCCCACCGCGATTGCACCTTCATCGTCATGCTGCCCGGCGACGGGGTGGAACACCCCAATTTCGGCAACATCGTCCATGACCTGGTGCTGCTGCACAGCCTCGGTGTGCGCCTGGTACTGGTTCATGGCTCGCGCCCGCAGATCGAGACCCGCCTCGCGGCACGGGGCCTGACGCCCCATTACCACCACGGCATGCGCATCACCGATGCGGCGACCCTGGAGTGCGTGATCGACGCGGTCGGCCAGTTGCGCATCGCCATCGAGGCACGCCTGTCCATGGACATGGCCTCCTCGCCCATGCAGGGCTCGCGGCTGCGGGTCGCCAGCGGCAACCTGGTCACCGCGCGTCCCATCGGCGTGCTCGAAGGCGTGGATTACCACCACACCGGTGAAGTGCGCCGGGTCGATCGCAAGGGCATCAACCGCCTGCTGGACGAACGCTCCATTGTGTTGCTGTCGCCGCTGGGTTATTCGCCCACGGGAGAGATCTTCAACCTGGCCTGTGAAGACGTCGCCACCCGGGCGGCCATCGACCTGGCGGCCGACAAGCTGTTGCTGTTCGGCGCCGAGCAAGGGCTTATCGGCGAGGACGGACGGTTGGTTCGGGAATTGCGTCCGCAACAGGTTCCGGGCCACATGCAGCGCCTGGGCAGCGACTATCAGGCCGAGCTGCTGGATGCGGCGGCCCAGGCCTGTCGTGGCGGCGTCGCACGCAGCCATATCGTCAGCTATGCCGAGGATGGCGCGCTGCTGGCTGAACTGTTCACCCGCGACGGCAGCGGTACGCTGGTGGCCCAGGAGCAATTCGAGGTGGTGCGCGAAGCGGCCATCGAAGACGTCGGCGGCCTGCTGGACCTGATCAGCCCGCTGGAAGAGCAGGGGATTCTGGTGCGTCGCTCCCGTGAAGTGCTGGAACGCGAGATCGAACAGTTCAGCGTGGTCGAGCGCGAAGGCATGATCATCGCCTGCGCGGCGCTGTACCAGATCGCCGATTCGGACGCTGGGGAACTGGCCTGCCTGGCGGTGAACCCGGAATACCGCCACGGTGGCCGGGGCGATGAACTGCTGGAGCGAATCGAAACCCGGGCCCGCGCCCAAGGGCTCAAGACGCTGTTCGTACTGACGACCCGGACTGCCCACTGGTTCCGCGAACGCGGTTTCGAGCCCAGCAGCGTCGACCGTCTGCCGGCAGCGCGGGCCTCGCTCTACAACTATCAACGTAATTCGAAGATCTTCGAAAAAGCCCTGTAGAGCCGTCCTGAACCCTGCGCGACCGCGATCTTGATTTCAGACAATGAGCAGCTAGTCTGGAACGCTCAAGATCGCACCGCGCGCGCCGTCGTCGTGATCATGATCGAAGCCATTGGAGGCGCCGGAGCCTATTTCGCCGCAGGATGAGCGGCCCTCGCAAAAGCCCGACAAAACACCATTCAGTAATCCTCGATATCGCCGATAAGCCTTGTCGCGACTTGATGACGCTTTAATGGCACCTTTATGTCGAAACGAGCTGAAAACTAATGAAACAATTCTTTTTGGATTTATAGAGAATCCATTATCCTGCCGGCCGGTGTCGCAGGGTTAGACCATGGTCTTAGTCACAAATGGTTACGATTGACTTGTCAGTCACGGTCTGGCGCTAATCGCGCATCCGCGGATTCCGGGCGTTCGATTCGGAACCAAAGACACACAAGAATTAGAAAACGAGAGGAGCGAAGCATGAACAAGTCCACCTTGGCCCTGGCTGTGGCCGTTGGGGTTTTGGCGCAGCAGGCAGGCGCCGCCGGTTTTATCGAAGACAGCAAGGCGTCTGTCAGTTCTCGTACGTTGTATTTCAACAACGACAACCATGAAACGGGCAGCGAGGATCTGCGCGAAACGGGCACCGGCCTCAAGTTCGACTACAAGTCTGGCTTCACGCAAGGTGTTGTGGGTTTCGGTATCGACGCTCAGGCGCTGGTAGGTATTCGTCTCGATGGGGGTAGGGGCCGTAACAACGGTTCCTATATGCCAGCCGATACCGATGGTTCGGCGGTACATGATTGGAGCCGTTTGTCCGGCAACGTGAAGGCGCTTTTCTCCAAGACCGAGGCCCACCTGGGTGGTGCCCTGGCGCCTAACCTGCCGATCCTGGTTGCCAACGACAGCCGTCTGCTACCACAGACCTTTGAAGGTGGCACCATCACCTCCAAGGAAATCGACAATGTGACCTTCAACGCCGGCCAGCTGGAACATGCCACTGGCCGTGCGTCCAGCAACAGCACTGGTCTGGCCGTGGCGGGCGGTACCGAGGAAAGCAACCAGTTCCGTTTCGCTGGCGCTGATTGGAAAGTCACCAAAGACCTGACCCTGCAGTACTACTACGCCAACCTGCAAGACTATTACAAACAGCACTTCCTGGGCGCTGTGCACGTCTTCCCGATCAGCGAAGGCCAGTCGTTCAAGACTGACCTGCGTTACTTCGACAGCAGCTCGGATGGCCGTAACGGCGATGCTGGCTATCGCTTCAATAACAACGGTGGTTATGCCAAGACCCCGGGCGAGGTCGATAACAAGACCTGGAGCGCCATGTTCACTTACACCCTGGGCGGCAGTGCCTTCCTGCTGGGTCACCAACAGGTCGGCGATGACGGTGGCTTTGTCTACCTGAACCAGGGCAACGTGGTTGACGGCAACAACCGTCCTGAAGGTGCTGGTGGTGCGAGTTTCTACCTGTTCACCGACAGCATGATCAACGGATTTGTCCGTGCCGGTGAAAATACCACCTTCGGTCAGTATTCCTACGACTTCGCTTCCTTAGGCGTTCCAGGCCTGAAAGCTTCGGTTGCCTACCTGCGTGGTGACGACGTCAAATCCGCCACCGCTGGTGGAAGCGATTACTCCGAGTGGGAACGCGACATGCGTGTGGATTACGTCATCCAGCAAGGTGCATTGAAAGGCTTCGGCACCACCCTGCGTCAGGGTACTTACCGTAGCAGCGGTGCAGGCGACAGCCAGGATCAGACCCGCCTGATCTTCAACTACACTTACAACTTCATGTAAGACGTAGAAAAGTAGAAAAGCCCCGCCCGGCGCAGTGCGCCCGGCGGGGCTTTTACGTGTTGACCTGCGCATTTTCTCCGCCAGCTGTCCGCTAAGGTGCGGACTGCGTCGCGTCTTTACGCAGGATGAATGCACTGAACGCCAGGAAATCGTCCAGGTGTTGGGTAATGATCGCGACCATGATCGGCAGTTGCAGGGCTTGATAGTCATGCACGGCGATGTTTCTGAAGCCAACCATGTTCTTCAGGTTTTTAACCAGGCCTTCCTCCGCCCAGCCCCCTTGAAAAAGCAACTCGAACACGTCCCGGGCACTTTGTGGGACGCCCAGTCGCTCACGGCGAATCAAATGCTGGCCCATATCCAATGCCGCTTCACATGCACGCTGAATGTTCAGAACTGCCGAATCCTGGCGAGTGAAGTCGGTGGCAAACGTAGCGGGATTCTTCTCATATTCCTCCCGTACCCTGGCGACGCAACGCTCGATACTCGCTGCTTTATTGATCAGTACATCATCGGCCATACACGCTGCCTTCTTCCTGAATATCCTTGAGCAAGCCTGCTCGAGCTTCGTCGAAGGCTGTTTTCTCGCTGAGAACAAAACTTTCGAATAACCCCGCCTGTACGTCTCTGGCCCAGAGTCTCTGGCCTCGGGTCACGATCTGATATTGCATGACGGTGGTTGCCGCACGTAGGTCAATCAGATCCACCGGACTGCCAGCGATATCCGCCAAATCCCCTGAAAGCTGCCATAACGCCACAGGGTCAACCTCGCCGGACAAGAGCACAGCCAAATCGACATCACTGTCAGGCCCGGCGGTGCCCTGTGCATGGCTACCAAACAGGTAAACCGCCAGCAGACCAGGGAGTTGGTTTTGCAGATGAGTCAACAAGGCTTGAGTGTTCATGTTGCCTATCCTAGCCGCTCGTCCTGAAATCGCGTCAATAATTTCCGTAGTGTGGGTACAAAACAAAAAAAGCCCCGCCCGGCATCACGCCGGGCGGGGCTTTACGTTTTTCGAGTCAGGCCCACCCCTGTAGCCGTCCTCGAAACTTCTCCTCTTTCAGCAACTCGAGGCCTTCTCGAACCTCGATGGCGATCTTGGGCCGATAGGCGGAATGGCGCCAGTGAACAGTTTTTTATATTCGCTAATGATCTAGATAAATGGATATTTATTCTTTTTAAAACAATCGAAACCGGTGCAAAGTTGGGCTCACGACAACCTCATCAGGAGCCGCACCATGAGCCTCAGACTCGGCGACATCGCCCCCGACTTCGAGCAGGATTCCAGCGCCGGCAAGATTCGCTTCCATGAATGGCTCGGCGACAGCTGGGGTGTGCTGTTTTCCCACCCGGCGGACTTCACACCGGTATGCACCACCGAGTTGGGCCTCACCGCCAAGCTCAAGGACGAGTTCGCCCAGCGCGGGGTCAAGGCCATTGCCCTCTCGGTGGACCCGGTGGACTCGCACCACAAGTGGATCGAGGACATCAACGAGACCCAGAACGCCGTGGTCAATTTTCCGATCCTGGCCGATGCCGATCGCAAGGTCTCGGACCTGTACGACCTGATCCACCCCAACGCCAGCGACACCTTGACCGTGCGCTCACTGTTCGTGATCGACCCGAACAAGAAGATTCGCCTGACCATCACCTACCCGGCCAGCACCGGGCGCAATTTCAACGAGATCCTGCGGGTGATCGATTCCCTGCAGCTGACCGACAACTACAAAGTCGCCACCCCGGCCAACTGGCAGGACGGTGATGAAGTGGTGATCGTGCCGTCGCTCAAGGATGAAGAGGAGCTCAAGCAGCGCTTTCCCAAGGGTTACCGCGCCGTGAAGCCTTACCTGCGCCTCACCCCGCAGCCCAATCGCTGAGGCAACACCTGAACCTGATCTGATGATCGTTCCCACGCTCTGCGTGGGAACGCCTCAACGGACGCTCCGCGTTCGGCTTTTGGGACGCAGAGCGTCCCTGGCTGCATTCCCACGCAGAGCGTGGGAACGATCAGTACCTGTGCACCAAGGGTTTTGGCCGTTTCGACGGCCTTTTTTATTGCGCCAAGGAAAGGATATTAAATATGTCTAAATTGCATAACCAAATGAATAAATATGATTTAAAGATATATTAATCCCCTGTTATGGTTTGACCCATGCAGCGAGATCGCCCGCCGCGAATCGCACGTGACAGTTAAGGAAGGGTAGGCATGTTGGTCGTCTCACTCGGTGGCAGTCCCAGCCAACGCTCCCGCTCAGGGGTGCTGCTGGAACGTTCGCAACGCTGGTTGCAGCAGCAAGGTGTGGAAGTGGTGAGTTATCAGATACGCGACTTCCCGGCCGAAGATCTGCTCCATGCCCGTTTCGACAGCCCGAAGGTGGTCGACCTGCTCCAGCAGATCGAAAACGCCGATGGCCTGTTGATCGCCACGCCGGTGTACAAGGCGTCTTTTTCCGGCGCGCTGAAGACTGTGCTGGACCTGCTGCCTGAGCGCGCCCTGGCCCATAAAGTGGTGTTGCCGATGGCAACCGGCGGCAGCATCGCCCACATGCTGGCGGTGGACTACGCCCTCAAGCCGGTGTTGTCGGCGCTCAAGGCCCAGGAAATGCTCCACGGGATTTTTGCCGAAGACAGCCAGATCGCTTACGGCGAAGGCAGCGTCCAGGCGCAATTGACGCCGGCCCTGCAACAGCGCCTGGACGAGGCGCTGGAACAGTTTTTCAGTGCCATGGCCCGTCGGCCCAGGCCGCTGGACCCCAATGTACTGAACGAACGTTTGCTGAGTGCTCGCTGGAGCATTTAAACCCCGAACACCCTGATTCAACTCACCTTACTCAGCCGCCAACGGCCCAGCAGGTGCAGCCAAAACCCCACAGCAAAAAGGAGAGGCGCCATGCGCACTGTCATTTTGCGTCGCGGGCTGGTCGCTCTGTTTGCTGCGGCTGTGTCCCTCGGCGTCATCGCTCAAGCTCAAGCCGAGACCTTGCGGATCGGTTATCAGAAATACGGCACCCTGGTGCTGCTCAAGGCCAAGGGCTCGTTGGAGAAACGCCTGGCTGCCCAAGGCGTGGACGTGCAATGGACCGAATTCCCCGGCGGCCCGCAACTGCTGGAAGGCTTGAACGTCGGCTCCATCGACTTTGGCGTGACCGGTGAAACCCCGCCGGTGTTTGCCCAGGCCGCGGGTGCCGATCTGCTCTACGTCGCTTATGAGCCACCGGCGCCCACCAGCGAAGCCATCCTCGTGCCCAAGGGGTCGCCCATCCAGTCGGTGCAAGACCTCAAAGGCAAGAAAGTCGTGCTGAACAAAGGCTCCAACGTCCACTACCTGCTGGTGCGGGCGCTGGAAGACGCCGGCCTCAAGTATTCCGATATCCAGACCGTGTTCCTGCCGCCGGCCGACGCCCGTGCCGCGTTCGAACGGGGCAGCGTGGACGCCTGGGTGATCTGGGACCCGTACCAGGCTGCCGCCGAACAGCAATTGCAGGCACGCACCCTGCGTGACGGCAAAGGTATCGTCGATAACCACCAGTTCTACCTCGCCACCAAACCCTATGCGCAAAAGAATCCCCAGGTCATTACTGCCCTGGTGGAAGAGGTACGCGCAGTGGGGGAGTGGTCCAAGGCCAATCCTGAAGACGTGACCAAGCAGGTTTCTCCGCTGCTCGGCCTGCCGGCGGACATCACCCTGACGTCGGTGAAACGCCAAGGCTACGGGGCGCTGTTCCTCACGCCGGAAGTGGTGGCGGCACAACAGAAAATCGCCGACAGCTTCTACCAGCTCAAATTGATTCCCAAGCCCTTGAGCATCAAGGACGTGATCTGGACGCCGCCGGCGGCCGTTGCGACCGCGCAGTAATTCGATTCCTTTAGGAGACCACTCCATGAGCCTCAATATTTTCTGGTTCCTGCCTACCCACGGCGACGGCCATTACCTTGGCACTGCCGAAGGCGCCCGCGCCGTCGATCACGGTTACCTGCAGCAGGTCGCCCAAGCCGCGGATCGACTGGGTTTCGGCGGCGTGCTGATCCCCACCGGGCGTTCTTGCGAGGACTCCTGGCTGGTGGCCGCTTCGTTGATTCCCGTGACCCAGCGCCTGAAATTCCTGGTGGCCCTGCGTCCCGGGATCATTTCCCCGACGGTGGCGGCGCGTCAGGCCGCGACCCTCGACCGGTTGTCCGGCGGGCGGGCGTTGTTCAACCTGGTGACCGGCGGTGACCCGGACGAACTGGCCGGCGATGGCCTGTTCCTCGACCACGAGCAACGCTACCAGGCCTCGGTGGAATTCACCCGCATCTGGCGCCGGGTGCTGGAAGGCGAGACCGTGGATTACGACGGCGAGCACATCAGTGTGAAGGGCGCCAAGCTGCTCTATCCGCCGATCCAGCAACCGCGTCCGCCGCTGTATTTCGGCGGCTCGTCGGAAGCCGCCCAGGACCTGGCGGCCGAGCAAGTGGAAATGGTGCTGACCTGGGGTGAGCCGCCTGCGGCCGTGGCGGAAAAAATCGCCCAGGTACGGGCCAAGGCGGCGAAGCTGGGCCGTACCGTGCGCTTCGGTATTCGCCTGCATGTGATCGTGCGGGAAACCAACGCCGAAGCCTGGCAGGCGGCCGACCGGCTGATCTCCCACCTGGACGACGACACCATCGCCCGTGCCCAGGCCTCCCTGGCGCGCTTCGATTCGGTGGGCCAGCAACGCATGGCCGCCCTGCACGGTGGCCGTCGCGACAAGCTGGAAGTCAGCCCCAACCTCTGGGCCGGTGTCGGCCTGGTACGCGGCGGTGCCGGTACGGCGCTGGTGGGCGATGGCCCGACCGTGGCGGCACGGGTCAAGGAATACGCCGACCTGGGCATCGACACCTTTATCTTCTCCGGTTATCCACACCTGGAAGAGTCCTATCGCGTGGCGGAACTGTTGTTCCCGCACCTGGACGTGGAGCGCCCTGAGCTGCCGAAAAGCCAGGGTTATGTGAGCCCGTTCGGTGAAATGGTCGCCAACGACATCCTGCCCAAAGCCGCGTCCCAGAGCTGAGGCGGCCATGAAGAAAATTATCCACAACCTCGCGCCCTGGGCGGTGCCGCTGTTGTTGCTGGCGGTCTGGCAACTGTCGGTGTCGGCTGGCTGGTTGTCCACGCGGATCCTGCCGGCACCAGTGGCGGTGATCGAAGCCGGGGTCAGCCTGGTGCGCAGCGGCGAGATCTGGACGCACCTGGCGATCAGCGGTTGGCGCGCAGCGGTCGGTTTCCTGATCGGCGGCGGCATCGGCCTGGCCCTGGGCTTCATCACCGGTTTGTCGAAATGGGGCGAACGCCTGCTGGACAGCTCCGTGCAAATGGTCAGGAACGTCCCGCACCTGGCGCTGATTCCGCTGGTGATCCTGTGGTTCGGCATCGACGAGTCGGCGAAGATTTTCCTGGTGGCCTTGGGCACGCTGTTTCCCATCTACCTCAACACCTACCACGGGATTCGCAACGTCGACCCGGCGCTGGTGGAGATGTCCCGCAGCTACGGCCTGTCCGGCTTCAGCCTGTTTCGCCAGGTGATCCTGCCGGGGGCCTTGCCTTCGATCCTGGTGGGCGTGCGCTTTGCCCTGGGTTTCATGTGGCTGACGCTGATCGTGGCGGAAACCATCTCGGCCAGCTCCGGCATCGGTTACCTGGCGATGAATGCCCGGGAGTTCCTGCAGACCGATGTGGTGGTGCTGGCAATTCTCCTGTACGCCGTGCTGGGCAAATTGGCCGACCTGGCCGCTCGCGGGCTTGAGCGGGTCTGGCTGCGCTGGCACCCGGCGTACCAGGTGAACAAGGGCGGTGTGGCATGACCGCTCAACAACCTCCGCGTCTGCTGCGTGGCATCCCGCTGGCGGTGCGCAAGCTGCAAAAAGCTTTCGGCACGCGCCAGGTATTGCGCGACATCGACCTGCATATCCCGGCCGGGCAGTTCGTGGCCGTGGTCGGTCGCAGCGGCTGCGGCAAAAGTACCTTGCTGCGTTTGTTGGCTGGCCTCGATCAGCCCACCGGCGGCCAACTGTTGGCCGGTTCGGCGTCGTTGAACGATGCACGGGAAGACACGCGGCTGATGTTCCAGGAGGCACGTTTGCTGCCCTGGAAAAAAATCATCGATAACGTCGGCCTCGGCCTCAAGGGCAATTGGCGCCCGCAAGCGTTGCAGGCACTGGAGGCGGTGGGCCTGGCCGACCGCGCCCATGAGTGGCCGGCGGCGCTGTCCGGCGGCCAGAAACAACGGGTGGCCCTGGCCCGCGCATTGATTCATCAGCCGCGGCTGTTGCTGCTCGACGAACCCTTGGGAGCGCTGGACGCCCTGACCCGTATCGAGATGCAGCAACTGATCGGAAACCTCTGGCGGCAGCACGGCTTCACGGTGTTGCTGGTGACCCACGACGTCAGCGAAGCGGTGGCGATTGCCGATCGGGTGATCCTGATCGAGGACGGCCAGATCGGCCTCGACCTGGCCATCGACCTGCCGCGTCCACGGGCTCGCGGCTCTCATCGCCTGGCGAGCCTGGAAACCGAAGTCCTCAACCGTGTGTTGTCCTTGCCCGGCCAACCGCCGGACCCCGAACCCGTTTCACCCTTGCCCACGCAGTTGCGGTGGGCTCAGTAATTTCATCCAGACAGGAATCAACACCATGACTATCAAAGCCATCAACGTACGCAACCAGTTCAAAGGCACCATCAAGGAAATCGTCGAAGGCGACGTGCTGTCGGAAATCGACGTGCAAACCGCCTCCGGCATCGTCACCTCGGTCATCACCACCCGCTCGGTCAAGGAGCTGGAGCTGGCCATTGGCAGCGAAGTGATCGCCTTCGTGAAATCCACCGAAGTGTCTATCGCCAAGTTGTGAGCGATGGTTCACCCACAGCCCCGGACGGCGTAAGCCTTTCGGGGCTTTTCGGTTTTCTGGTGGCCTGTGAATACGCTTTGATCGTTCCCACGCTCTGCGTGGTAACGGCTCTACGGACGCTCCGCGTTCGGCTCTTGGGGACGCGGAGCGTCCCTGGCTGCATTCCCACGCGGAGCGTGGGAACGATCAATCAGAACGCTTGGGCAAATACGGCGGCAGGTACAGCCCCAGGTACGCATCGAACACCCGCATGCCTTCTTCGGCCATGCGCGGGGTGATCTGGCCGTGCTGCTGTATCGAGCGGGCGTAGACGCGGTCGCCCAGTTCCATGGCCAGGGCGAACACATCGACGTCGCCGGGCAGGGGCGGCAGGGCGAAATGGTGGTCGAACACCTTGTGCATCAAGTCACTCAGCTCAAGGTCGTGTTGGCGGTCGGCCTGGGTAACTTCGGTCAGGCCGTGCTGGGCCAGGATCAACTGGCGCGCGGCGGCGTCCTGGTTGTAGATGGCGAGCATGCGCTGTTCCACCAGCCGTGACAGGTCGTGCCAATGGTTCAGCGCCGCATGATCGATCGGTGCTTGCAGGCCCGCGCGAAAAGCGGCGTGGACATCGGCAGTCAGGGCTTCGAGCAGGGCCGGGACGCTGGCGAAGAAGTGGTACACGGAAGAGGGCGGGATCCCGGCGCGCTCGGCGACGCTGTAGATCGACAGGCTGGCCACGCCTTCGGCGGCAAGCAGCGTACGGGCGGCATCCAGGATGGTGTCGATCCGGGCCTGGCTGCGTGCGCGGGGTTTGCGGGGTGTGGCGATGCGTGTCATGAAGCTCTCCTGCGGGGCTGCCGGGCATTGTACGAGTCGGGTCCGGTGTTGTCTTCCCGGCTGCCTTGCTCTCACAGGGGGGGGGCGGTGGGACAGGCACTGATGAGTGTTGACTGAAAGGGCCCCATCGCGAGCAAGCTCGCTCCCACAGGGGATGGCGGTGGCCGGGATGTTGAAGGCATCACCGAGCACAGTGTGGGAGCGAGCTTGCTCGCGATCCGCCGAAGGCGGCCATCCCCCCAAATACAAAAAAACGCCGCAGCCCCGAAGGCCTGCGGCGTTTCTTTTTTTACCGCAACCGCTTACACGGTATGCAGGTACCAGTTGTACTCAAGGTCGGAGATGGAGTGTTCGAACTCCTCCAGCTCACTCTCCTTGCAGGCCACGAAGATATCGATGTATTTCGGATCGATGTACTTGGCCATGACTTCGCTGTCGTCCAGTTCGCGCAGGGCATCGCGCAAGTTGTTCGGCAGGCTTTGCTCGTTTTGCTCGTAGCTGTTGCCTTCCACTGGCGCACCGGGCTCGATCTTGTTGACCAGGCCATGGTGCACGCCCGCCAACACGGCCGCCATCAGCAGGTAGGGGTTGGCATCGGCGCCGGCGACGCGGTGTTCCAGGCGCACGGCATCGGCCGAGCCGGTCGGCACGCGCAAGGCCACGGTGCGGTTGTCCAGGCCCCAGGTCGGCGAGTTCGGCACGTAGAACTGTGCGCCGAAACGACGGTAGGAGTTGACGTTCGGGCAGAGGAAAGCCATCTGCGCGGGCAGGGTCTCGAGCACACCGCCGATCGCGTGACGCAGTGCGGCGTTCTGCTCGGGATCCTCGCTGGCAAAGATATTCTTGCCGTCTTTATCCAGAATCGAAATGTGGACGTGCAACCCGTTGCCCGCCTGGCCCGGATACGGCTTGGCCATGAAGGTGGTGTCCATTTCATGGTCGTAGGCGATGTTCTTGATCAGGCGCTTGAGCAGTACCGCGTAGTCGCAAGCCTTGATCGGATCGGCCACGTGGTGCAGGTTCACTTCGAACTGCGCCGGGGCACTTTCCTTGACGATGGCGTCGGCGGGAATGCCTTGCTCCTTGGCCCCTTCCAGAATGTCCTGGAGGCAATCGACGTATTCGTCGAGGTCATCGATCAGGTAGACCTGTGTCGAATGCGGGCGTTTGCCGGAAATCGGCGAGCGGGGCGGTTGTGGGCGTCCATTCACGTTCTCCTGGTCGATCAGGTAGAACTCCAGCTCGAATGCGGCGCAGATGGTCAGGCCCAGTTCATCGAACTTGGTCACGACTTGGCGCAGGACTTCACGGGGATCGGCGAAGAAAGGTTCGCCTTCGAGTTCGTGCATGGTCATCAACAGTTGCGCAGTCGGGCGCTTCTGCCAAGGCTCGTTGCACAGGGTGTCAGGGATTGGATAACAGATCCGGTCAGCATCACCGATATCCAGGCCCAGGCCGGTGCTTTCCACCGTAGAGCCATTGATATCCAGAGCAAATAAAGAGGCCGGCAGGTTGATGCCTTTCTCGTAAACCTTGTGGAGGCTGGTGCGTTCTATGCGCTTGCCGCGCACCACACCATTCATATCCGCAATCAGAAGGTCAACGTACAGAACCTCAGGATGTTCCTTAAGGAACGCGTTCGCTTCGTTAAGCTGAACGGCACGCGGGGGTACCGACATGATGCAACACCTTTGTTGTTAAAAATATCAATCATTGATCTCTTCGAAAGCCAGTCAACCCGAACGGCATGCCGAAGTCAAGCAGGGCCTTTTTTGCCCTAAAAAAGCACCTGCAGGGCTTTTTTGAGGCAATTTAGGGCGTTTTTTTCCCTTTAGGGGCCTTGGCGCCCGCAGGCTTGAGCGGGCCGTGTTGTATTTTTTACGGGGGTGTTGTGTAAAAAAATGAACAAGGCTAAGCTCGATTCAAACCCATAACAGCAATAATACCGGGGTGCTTCATGTCTCGCCTGCCGTTAATCGGCGTCACCACCTGCTCCAGGCAGATGGGTCTGCATGCTTATCACACCAGCGGCGATAAATATGCCCGGGCTGTCGCGACAGCTGCCAAGGGCTTGCCAGTGCTGCTTCCGTCCCTGGCGGATCTGTTCCCGCCGTCCGATATTCTGGACGCCCTGGACGGCATTCTTCTGACCGGCTCTCCTTCCAATGTAGAACCTTTTCACTATCAGGGCCCAGCCAGCGCGCCGGGCACTGCCCATGATCCTGCACGGGACGCCACCACCCTGCCGCTGATCCGCGCCGCTGTCGAGGCGGGCGTCCCGGTGCTGGGCATTTGTCGCGGTTTCCAGGAGATGAACGTAGCCTTTGGCGGCAGCCTGCATCAGAAAGTTCATGAAGTCGGAACGTTCATCGATCATCGTGAAGACGAGACGCAAGCGGTGGAGGTCCAATACGGTCCTGCCCACGCCGTGCACATCCAGCCTGGCGGCATACTGGCAGGCCTGGGGCTGCCCCGGTTGATTGAGGTCAACTCGATCCACAGCCAGGGCATCGAGCGCCTGGCGCCTGGGCTGCGGGCCGAAGCGGTGGCGCCGGATGGCCTGATCGAGGCTGTTTCGGTGCCAGAAGGCAAGGCTTTTGCTTTAGGTGTGCAATGGCACCCTGAATGGGAGGTAAGCTCTAACCCGCACTACCTTGCGATTTTCCAGGCATTTGGCGATGCCTGCCGAGCAAGGGCAACACAACGCGACGCAGATGCGTCAAACAACGCCTGACAACTAATAGCAGTCAGGAAACTCACGCCTAGAGGCATTTATGAGTAACAACCTCGACCAGCTCACCGATTGGTTGAAAGACCACAAGATCACAGAAGTCGAATGCATGATTGGCGACCTGACCGGTATCACCCGGGGCAAGATCTCGCCGACCAACAAGTTCATCGCCGAGAAAGGCATGCGCCTGCCCGAGAGCGTTCTGCTCCAGACCGTTACGGGCGACTATGTCGAAGACGACATCTATTACGAACTGCTCGACCCGGCTGACATCGACATGATCTGCCGCCCGGACGAGAACGCCGTGTTCCTTGTGCCGTGGGCCATCGAGCCCACCGCCCAGGTCATCCACGACGCCTACGACAAGCAGGGCAACCCCATCGAGCTGTCGCCGCGCAACGTGCTCAAGAAAGTGCTCAAGCTTTATGCCGACAAAGGTTGGCAGCCCATCGTCGCGCCGGAAATGGAGTTCTACCTGACCAAGCGCAGCGACGACCCGGACTTTCCGCTGCAACCGCCCATTGGCCGCTCTGGCCGCCCGGAAACCGGTCGCCAGTCTTTCTCGATCGAAGCGGCCAACGAATTCGATCCGCTGTTCGAAGACGTCTACGACTGGTGCGAACTGCAGGAGCTGGACCTCGATACCCTGATCCACGAGGACGGCACGGCGCAGATGGAAATCAATTTCCGTCACGGCGATGCCCTGTCCCTGGCCGACCAGATCCTGGTGTTCAAGCGCACCATGCGCGAGGCGGCACTCAAGCACGACGTGGCCGCCACCTTCATGGCCAAGCCCATGACCGGCGAGCCGGGCAGTGCGATGCACCTGCACCAGAGCATCATCGACAAGGAAACCGGCAAGAACGTCTTCTCCAATGAAGACGGGACCATGAGCGAT
Source organism: Pseudomonas sp. NFACC24-1 (assembly GCF_900115235.1). Taxonomy (NCBI): domain Bacteria; kingdom Pseudomonadati; phylum Pseudomonadota; class Gammaproteobacteria; order Pseudomonadales; family Pseudomonadaceae; genus Pseudomonas; species Pseudomonas sp. NFACC24-1. The sequence continues at coordinate 124,110 of NZ_FOVS01000013.1, read as the reverse complement.
CTGTTCCTGCACCACATCGGTGGCTTGCAGAAGTTCATCCCCGAGCTGTTGCCGCTGTTCGCCCCCAACGTCAACTCGTTCCGCCGCTTCCTGCCGGACACCTCGGCACCGGTGAACGTGGAGTGGGGCGAAGAGAACCGCACCGTCGGCCTGCGCGTGCCGGACGCCGGGCCGCAGAACCGTCGGGTGGAAAACCGCTTGCCGGGCGCCGACGCCAACCCGTACCTGGCGATTGCCGCCAGCCTGCTGTGTGGCTTCATCGGCATGGTCGAAGGCATCGACCCGAGCGCGCCGGTGGTGGGCCGTGGCTACGAGCGCCGCAACCTGCGTTTGCCGCTGACCATCGAAGACGCCCTGGAACGCATGGAAAACAGCACCACCATCGAGAAATACCTGGGCAAGAAATTCATCACAGGCTACGTCGCGGTCAAGCGGGCCGAGCATGAAAACTTCAAGCGCGTCATCAGTTCGTGGGAGCGGGAATTCCTGCTCTTTGCCGTCTGAAGCGCCGGGCGAGGCTGCTTCAGGCAGCTTCGCCTTCACCGATAACAGGAGAATTCGCATGACCCGCAATAACCCGCAAACCCGTGAATGGCAGGCCCTGAGCAACGATCATCACTTGGCGCCGTTCAGCGATTTCAAGCAGCTCAAAGAGAAAGGCCCGCGCATCATCACCCACGCCAAGGGTGTCTACCTCTGGGACAGTGAAGGCAACAAGATCCTCGACGGCATGGCCGGCCTCTGGTGCGTGGCCGTCGGTTATGGCCGCGAGGAACTGGCCGACGCCGCCAGCCAGCAGATGCGCGAACTGCCGTACTACAACCTGTTCTTCCAGACGGCCCACCCGCCGGTGCTGGAATTGTCCAAAGCCATCGCCGACATCGCCCCTGAAGGCATGAATCACGTGTTCTTCACCGGTTCCGGCTCCGAGGGCAACGACACCATGCTGCGCATGGTCCGCCACTATTGGGCGATCAAGGGCCAGCCGAACAAGAAAGTCATCATCAGCCGCAAGAACGGTTATCACGGTTCGACCGTCGCGGGCGCGAGCCTGGGCGGCATGACCTATATGCACGAGCAGGGCGACCTGCCGATCCCGGGCATTGTCCACATCGCCCAGCCTTACTGGTTCGGCGAAGGCGGCGACATGAGCCCCGAAGAGTTCGGCGTGTGGGCGGCCAACCAGTTGGAAGAAAAGATCCTGGAGATCGGCGTGGACAACGTCGGTGCCTTCATCGCCGAGCCGATCCAGGGCGCCGGTGGCGTGATCGTGCCGCCGGACAGCTACTGGCCGCGCATGAAGGAAATCCTCGCCAAGTACGACATTCTGTTCGTGGCCGACGAAGTGATCTGTGGCTTCGGCCGCACCGGTGAGTGGTTCGGTACCGACCATTACGGGTTGAAACCGCACATGATGACCATCGCCAAGGGCCTGACCTCCGGCTATATCCCCATGGGTGGGCTGATCGTGCGCGACGACGTGGTCGCGGTGCTCAACGAAGGCGGTGACTTCAACCACGGCTTTACCTACTCCGGTCACCCGGTGGCCGCGGCGGTGGCCCTGGAAAACATCCGCATCCTGCGCGACGAGAAGATCATCGAGCGTGTCCATGGCGAAACGGCACCCTATTTGCAGAAGCGTTTACGGGAACTGAACGATCATCCGCTGGTGGGTGAAGTACGCGGGGTCGGTTTGCTGGGGGCGATCGAACTGGTCCAGGACAAGGCCACGCGCAAACGCTACGAAGGCAAGAGCGTGGGCATGATCTGCCGGCAGTTCTGCTTCGATAACGGGCTGATCATGCGCGCGGTGGGCGACACCATGATCATTGCGCCGCCGCTGGTGATCAGCAAGGCCGAGATCGATGAATTGGTGACCAAGGCGCGGCAGTGCCTGGACCTGACGCTCAGTGCGTTGCAGGGCTAAGTGCTAGGCTCTGGACGAGGTGCCTGCAAGGGCCTCGCCCAGCGTGAACAAAAGGCTGGGCCTGTGTTGAAAGCCTGCCCTGTAACTTGCCAGACTACCGCCTGTTCAAGTTGCCCGCGAGCCGGCTACTGAACGTGGCTAAAAAGAATAACTGGAGCATCAATCCATGAAGGCATTAGGTATGAAGATAGCTGGCAAGACCCTCCTGGCCATGTCCCTGATGGGCGTGATGGCGGGCGCCGTTCAGGCGGACGACAAAGTGCTGCATGTCTACAACTGGTCCGACTACATTGCGCCGGACACCGTCGCCAAGTTCGAGAAAGAAACGGGGATCAAAGTCGTCTACGACGTGTTCGACAGCAACGAAACCCTGGAAGCCAAGTTGCTGGCCGGCAAGTCCGGTTATGACATCGTGGTGCCGTCGAACAACTTCCTGGCCAAGCAGATCAAGGCCGGGGTCTACCAGGAGCTGGACAAGTCCAAGCTGCCGAACTGGAAGAACCTGGACACCGACCTGCTCAAGGCTGTCGGCGATGCCAGCGACCAAGGCAACAAACACGCCTTCCCTTACATGTGGGGCACCATCGGCATCGGTTACAACCCCGAGAAGGTCAAGGCCGCATTGGGCGTCGACAAGATCGATTCCTGGGACACCCTGCTCAAGCCCGAGAACATCGCCAAGCTCAAGAGCTGCGGCGTGAGCTTCCTCGATTCGCCAACCGAAATGATTCCGGTGGCCCTGCATTACCTTGGCTACCCGACCGACAGCCAGGACAAGAAACAACTGGCCGAGGCCGAAGCGCTGTTCCTCAAGTTGCGTCCATCGATCGGTTACTTCCACTCTTCCAAATACATTTCCGACCTGGCCAACGGCAACATCTGCGTCGCCGTGGGCTACTCGGGTGATATCGAGCAATCCAAGAGCCGTGCTGCCGAGGCTGGCGGCAAAGTGAAAGTGGCCTACACCATTCCGAAGGAAGGTGCCGGTTCGTTCTATGACATGGTCGCCATTCCCAAGGATGCCGAAAATGTCGAGGCCGCTTATAAATGGATGAACTTCATCATGCAGCCGGAAATCATGGCGGAGATCACCGACAACGTGCGTTTCCCTAACGGCAACAAGGCCGCCACCGCTCTGGTGGACAAGGAAATCTCCGGTGACCCGAGCATTTACCCATCGGACGAAGTGAAGGCCAAGCTGTACGCCATCAGCGATCTGCCGCCGGCGACCCAGCGGATCCTGACCCGCAGCTGGACCAAGATCAAGTCCGGTAAATAAGCCGGTCTGAAGCATCCTCCTGTTGTCGCTGGCATTGCTGCGGCGGCAACAGGAGCAACTCAATAACTAAAAGTTTTGCTGGATCGGTTTATCGAGGGTAAGTTGCGCGCCGGTTTTGTTGCAGGGTCCATCGTGGCCAAGTAACGGGGGCAACTTGGGCCCAACTATTTAAGAGGACCTCCACGTGCCAGTCTTTTCTTTGTTACGCAACGCCTTGCTGGTCGGCGCCGGCCTGACGCTCGCCGTCAGTGTCCAGGCCGCTTCCACCGTGCATATTTATAATTGGTCGGACTACATTGGCGAGACCACCTTGGCGGATTTCGAAAAAGCCACTGGCATCAAGCCGGTGTATGACGTGTTCGACTCCAACGAAACCCTGGAAGGCAAGTTGCTGGCCGGACGTACCGGTTACGACGTGGTCGTGCCGTCCAACCACTTCCTGGGCAAGCAGATCAAGGCCGGAGCGTTCCAGAAGCTCGACAAGGCGCAGTTGCCCAACTACGCCAACCTCGACCCTGCGCTGCTCAAGCGCCTGGAAAAGAACGACCCGGGCAACCAGTACGCCGTGCCTTACCTATGGGGCACCAACGGCATCGGCTATAACGTCGAGAAGATCAAGGCGGTCCTGGGCGTCGAGAAGATCGATTCGTGGGCCATGCTGTTCGAACCGGAAAACATCAAGAAGCTGTCCAGCTGCGGTGTTTCGTTCCTCGACTCGGGCGACGAAATGATCCCGGCGATGCTCAATTACCTGGGCCTGAACCCCAACAGCGAAGACCCCGAAGACTACAAGAAGGCCGAGGCGCAGCTGCTCAAGATCCGGCCTTACGTGACCTACTTCAATTCCTCCAAGTACATCTCCGACCTGGCCAATGGCGAGATCTGCGTGGCGGCCGGTTTTTCCGGCGACATCTTCCAGGCCCGCGCTCGTGCCAGCGAGGCCGGCAAGGGCGTCAACATCGCCTACGTGATTCCCAAGGAAGGCGGCAATCTCTGGTTCGACATGTTGGCGATCCCGCGTGACGCCACCAACGTCAAGCAAGCGCATGCCTTCATCAACTATGTGCTCAAGCCTGAGGTCATCGCCCAGGTCAGCGACGTTGTCGGTTATGCCAACCCGAACCCGAAGGCCGGCGAACTGATGGACCAGAAAGTACGCACCGATGAAGCGGTTTACCCACCGCAAGCGGTCGTCGACAAGCTCTACGTCAACTCCGAGTTGCCGCCCAAGATCCAACGCCTCATGACCCGCAGCTGGACCAAGGTCAAGTCGGGTAAATAACCTCAACACTCTTGTTCGTCCGAGTAGGGCGAACTGCAAATTCTGTGGGAGTTTCGTAAATGGCAGTTGCCTCCGGCGCCTATAAGAAAGCCCTCGAGGGCGACCAGACACCCAAACAGGTGCTGGTCAAAATCGACCGGGTCACGAAGAAGTTCGACGAGACGATTGCCGTGGACGATGTGTCCCTGGAAATCAAGAAAGGCGAGATCTTCGCCTTGCTCGGCGGTTCGGGATCGGGCAAATCCACCTTGCTGCGCATGCTGGCCGGTTTCGAGCGGCCCACCGAGGGACGGATTTTCCTCGACGGTGTGGACATCACCGACATGCCGCCCTATGAGCGGCCGATCAATATGATGTTCCAGTCCTACGCCCTGTTCCCGCATATGACCGTGGCGCAGAACATCGCCTTCGGCCTGCAACAGGACAAGATTCCGAAGGCCGAGATCGATGCTCGCGTGGCGGAGATGCTCAAGCTGGTGCAGATGAGCCAGTACGCCAAGCGCAAGCCGCATCAGCTCTCCGGCGGCCAGCGCCAGCGTGTGGCCTTGGCCCGTTCCCTGGCCAAACGGCCGAAGCTGTTGCTGCTCGATGAGCCGATGGGCGCGCTGGATAAAAAACTGCGCTCGCAGATGCAACTGGAGCTGGTGGAGATCATCGAGCGGGTTGGCGTGACTTGCGTCATGGTGACCCACGACCAGGAAGAGGCCATGACCATGGCCGAACGTATCGCGATCATGCACCTGGGCTGGATCGCCCAGATCGGCAGCCCGATCGACATCTACGAGACCCCGACCAGCCGGCTGGTCTGCGAGTTCATCGGCAACGTCAACATCTTCGAGACCGAAGTGGTGGACGACGCCGAAGGCCACGCGGTGCTGACCTGCAAGGACCTGGACCGCAACATCTACGTCGGCCACGGCATCAGCACCTCGGTGCAGGACAAGTCCGTGACCTACGCCATTCGCCCGGAAAAACTGCTGGTCACTTCCGAGCCGCCGACCTGCGAGCACAACTGGTCCAGCGGCAAGGTCCATGACATCGCCTACCTGGGCGGCCACTCGGTGTTCTACGTCGAGCTGCCAAGTGGCAAACTGGTACAGTCCTTCGTGGCCAACGCCGAACGCCGTGGCCAGCGCCCGACCTGGGGCGACCAGGTGTTCGTCTGGTGGGAAGACGACAGCGGCGTGGTGCTTCGCTCATGAACATGCGCAAACTCAAACGCCGACTCGATCGAATAACGCCCGGTGGCCGCCAACTGGTCATCGGGGTGCCCTTCATCTGGCTGTTCCTGTTCTTCATGCTGCCGTTCTTCATCGTCCTGAAGATCAGCTTTGCCGAAGCCGACGTGGCCATCCCGCCATACACCGAGATCTACAGCTACGTCGACCAGAAGCTGCAGGTGCTGCTCAACCTTGCCAACTACGCGATGCTGAGCGAGGACGAGCTGTACATCGCCGCCTACCTCGGTTCGCTGAAAATGGCCCTGATCAGCACGCTCTTGTGCCTGGTGATCGGCTACCCGATGGCCTATGGCATCGCCAACGCTCGCAAAGAGATGCAGACGGTGCTGGTGCTGCTGATCATGATGCCGACCTGGACCGCGATCCTGATCCGCGTCTACGCGTGGATGGGCATCCTCAGCAACAACGGCTTGCTCAACGGCTTTTTGCTGAGCATGGGTTGGATCAGCGAACCGCTGCAGATCCTCAACACCAACCTGGCGGTGTATATCGGGGTCGTCTACTCCTATCTGCCGTTCATGATCCTGCCGCTGTACGCCAACTTGGTGAAACATGACGCCAGCCTGTTGGAAGCCGCGTCGGACCTGGGGTCGAGTACCTTCAACAGTTTCTGGAAAATCACTGTGCCGCTGTCCAAGAACGGCATCGTCGCCGGCTGCATGCTGGTGTTCATCCCGGTGGTGGGCGAGTTCGTGATCCCGGAACTGCTGGGCGGCCCGGAAACCCTGATGATCGGCAAAGTGCTGTGGCAGGAATTCTTCAATAACCGAGACTGGCCGGTGGCATCCGCCCTGGCGGTGGTGATGCTGGCGATCCTGATCGTGCCCATCATCCTGTTCAACCGCAGTCAGGCCAAAGAAATGGAGGGCAAGGAATGAAGCGCTTCAGTTTTTCAAGCCTGATGCTGGTGCTGGGTTTGCTGTTCATCTACGCACCGATGCTGATCCTGGTGATCTATTCGTTCAACGCCTCGAAACTGGTGACGGTGTGGGGCGGCTGGTCGATCAAGTGGTACGTCGGCCTGCTGGACAACAGTCAGTTGATGGGCTCGGTGGTGCGCTCGCTGGAAATCGCCTGCTACACGGCGATTGCCGCGGTGGCCCTGGGGACGCTGGCGGCCTTCGTGTTGACCCGCATCACCCACTTCAAGGGCCGCACGCTGTTCGGCGGCCTGGTCACCGCGCCGCTGGTGATGCCGGAAGTCATCACAGGTCTGTCGCTGTTGCTGCTGTTCGTCGCCATGGCGCAGATGATTGGCTGGCCCCAGGAGCGTGGCATCGTCACGATCTGGATCGCCCACACCACGTTCTGCGCGGCCTATGTGGCGGTGGTGGTCTCGGCACGTTTGCGTGAGCTGGACCTGTCCATCGAAGAGGCCGCCATGGACCTCGGTGCCCGGCCGTGGAAGGTGTTCTTTTTGATCACCATCCCGATGATCGCGCCGTCGCTGGCGGCGGGGGGCATGATGTCGTTCGCGTTGTCCCTGGATGACCTGGTGCTGGCGAGCTTCGTCTCCGGCCCTGGCTCGACGACCTTGCCGATGGAAGTCTTCTCGGCCGTGCGCCTGGGAGTAAAGCCGGAAATCAATGCCGTGGCGAGCCTGATCCTGCTGGCGGTGTCGCTGGTTACCTTCCTGGTCTGGTACTTCAGCCGCCGGGCCGAGGAGAATCGCAAGCGCGCGATCCAGCAAGCCATCGAAGAAAGCGCCGCCGACTCCTGGAAACAACCGGAAGTCCGCCGGGCCGAGACAGCACCGGTCTGAATGCGGGAGCGGGCTTGCTCGCGATAGCGGTGTGACAGTCAATGCAGATGTCGATCGTTCCCACGCTCTGCGTGGGAATGCATCCCGTGACGCTCTGCGTCCCCTTCCAGAAGCGGAACGCGGAGCGTCCCTGGCGGCATTCCCACGCGGCGCGTGGGAACGATCGATACCTGTGGGAGCGAGCTTGCTCGCGATAGCGGCCGGCAGGTTATTGGCCGTTCACTTCTTCAACGCGTCATGGGCCTCCAGGGCTCGCAGGGAATAGATGTACGCCGCGCCGGCATTCAATGACACGGCGGTGGCCAGGGTCGCGGCGATTTCTTCACGGGTGGCGCCGGCCTTGATGGCGGCGTCGGTGTGAACGCCAATGCAGCCGTCGCAGCGTGTGGTGATGGCCACGGCGATGGAGATCAGCTCGCGGGTCTTGGCATCGAGCACGTTGTTTTCAGCCGCGGCTTCGTCCAGGGCCATGTAGGCCTTGACCATCTTCGGATTGCTCTTGCCCAGGGCGCCAAAGGCGCTCTTGATGGTGGGCAGCAGTTCGGACCAGTTATTGAACATAGCGTTGACTCCTGTGAAAGAGGCGGGGAAGTGAGCCCCTGTAGTCTTGACCATCCGTGACGATCAAGCCCGGTTCAGCGGTGAAAAAGATCGGCACGCCGGGTTCAGGGCGCCCGGGCCGGCAGCAGCTTCAGGGTCGTGCGGGTATTGGCGACCACTTCTTCCTCGGCCAGGTGCGCCTGGTAATAGACCCCTTCCATATACGCCTCGGCCTGGTCCTCGTAATGCTTGTCGAACGGCACGCCGCTCTGGCCGACGGGGTTGATGGTGACGCTATGGCTCGGGTCGGCGAAGTCGATGATGCGCCGGGTCGAAGGCCCGTAGGTCACCGGCCACGGCGCCGGGCCGATTCTGGCGGAGAGGTTGTTGGGCACTTCATGGGTACCAGGGGCCGCAAACGGCCCCACGTTGAAGACACGGTCAAGCGGCTTTTGCTGGCCCAGCGGATGACCATGGGTCAGGGTGTGAGCCTTGCCCCATTGCCATTGCGTGGCATCGTCGCCCAGGGTGGCCCGCAGGTGCGCCAGGCTTTTCTTCCAGGCGACGCTCACCGTGTCGGCACGGGTTTCGGTGCCCAGCGTCGTGCGGTCATCCCACCACAGTGAATCCTTCGATGCCGCCAGGCGTGGCAGGGCCGCGTCGATCACCCGGGTCGACAGCGCGGTGTCGAAGAACCCATCGGCCAGTTCATCGTGCAGGGCGGCGTCGGCCAGGTTGAACAGGAACTGGTTGAACAGCGTGGCGTTGATGGAGTCCAGCGGGTAATCACCTTTCCATTGGGCCAGTTGTTCCACCCATTTGCGTTCCTGCGGGTCGCTGACCACTTCACGCAGCACCGGCAACAACGGCGCGAGCACGCGAGGGCCGTAGGCGGTGGTGGTGCCCAGTTGCAGCTTCTGGGTGGTTGGGATGTCCCATTTCGCCTGCTTGTCGCTGAGCTGCTGGTTGAGTTGCTGGCCGCGGTCGGCGGGATTGTAGTAACCGGGGATCTCGATACCGCTGGCCGGCACCGGTTGGAAGTTGGCCGAGACGATGTAGCCCCGCGCCGGGTTCTCTTCCTGGGGGTTGCTGCTGAACGGGTAGAAACCTTCCTTTTCCGACTCCGGGCTGCTGCCATCGAGGATGAACGCGGGTTTCACGCCGGCGGGGCGCTTGGGCAGTTGCGCGGCGGCCCACCAGCCGATATCGCCCTTGGCGTTGGCCCACACCACGTTCAGCCCAGGGGCATGGATCTCGGCCGAGGCGCCACGGGCCTTGGCCAGGGTATCGGCGCGGTTGAGCTGGTAAAAGGCGTCGAGGATCGGGTTGCGACTTTCCAGGAACCCCCACCACATGGCGACCGGGGTCTTGCCGGCGTTCGCACCGAGGACATCGTTGATGATCGGGCCGTGGGGCGACTGGCGCAGCACCAGCGTCACCGGCGCCTGGCCCTTGACCGCGATCTGCTGTTCGCTGCGGGTCATGTCCACCCATTGGCCGCGATACCAGACCTGCTCGGGATTGTCCGGGTTGACCTTCTCGGCGATCAGGTCCAGGTCGTCGTTCTGGAACATGGTGATGCTCCAGCCGAAATCCTTGTTCATGCCCAGCGTGGCGAAGGGCATCAAGGCCTGGTAGTGCCCGTAGAGCTCGAAACCCGGCGCGGACAGGTGCGCCTCGTACCACACCGACGGCGTGGAAAAGCGGATATGCGGGTCGCCCGCCAGCAATGGCTTGCCGCTGTGGGTACGGCTGCCGGCAAGCGCCCAGGCGTTGCTGCCCTCGAACTGCGGCAGGCCGTTTTCCGCCAGGGCCTGCTCGCTCAGGCGGGCCAGGGCATTGAGGTCTTTCCAGTCGGCGGCGGCCAGGGGCAGGCCGCGCTTGGGACCGTCGACCAGCACACCCTGGGGTTGCCAGTCGAGGTCGAAGATGTTCAGGTACTCGGCGCCCAGTTGATCGCGCACGTAGGTCAGCAGCGGTTCGGTACGGAACGCCGCCGCGAAGCTGTAGGCCATGTAGCCGGTAATGCTTACGGTGTCTTCCGCCGTAAAGGGGCGCTTGGGAATGCCCAGCACATCGAACTCCACGGGCCGGGTGTGGCTGTCCTGGTAGGCGTTGATCCCGTCCAGATAGGCCTGCATGGCGATCCAGGCCGGGGATTGCGGGTCTTGTTCGGTCACATAGGCCGCGGCGCGCTCGCGAATGCGCAGGCTGCGCATCAGTTTGTCGGTGTCCAGCAGCTTTGGCCCCAGCACCTCGGCCAGTTCGCCCCGGGCGAGACGACGCATGATCTCCATCTGGAACAGCCGGTCCTGGGCATGGACATAGCCGAGGGCGCGGTACAGGTCGGTTTCGTTCTCGGCGCGGATATGCGGCACACCACGCTCGTCGTAGCGCACCGTCACCGAGCCCTGCAGCCCTTGCACCTGCATCGTGCCCTGGCGGGTGGGCTGCTTGCTGTAGAGGTAGCCGCCCGCAACGATGATCGCGGTGACGACCAGTGACAGGAAGGCGATGAGGGTGCGTTTCATAAAAATCCTTTTCTAAGTGCCTATGGCTATCGATAAACAGCGTAGAGCATTGATCTTGAAAAAATAATAACCCGGCACCGAGTGTGATTCCTACTAAAACAAATTGTATGTAAGAAGCTTCCTTCGATTTTTTGGGAAATACACTACAAGAATTCCATTGCTAGAGGGCGTGGGCGAGACCTATAAAGATAGGAGGGATATAGGGTTGATTTATGTAGAGGCGGATCTTGAGAAGGCCGTAAGGAGGTGGGCATGTCCGGACTCATGGAATATATTTCAAAAAAAATAGCAGATGCTGATCTGGTGAGTAAACCGTTCAAGTTTTTTGAAGTGAGGGACTTTATTCCGGAGGGGTATTACAGCGCATTCGTTTCCAGCTTGCCAACGTTGGACCTGTATAAACCTTTAATGCATAGAAGCACTTTGAAAAATGGGCGTCCAACACGTTTTGAATTGCCTCTGTCTCTTGAAGGCTGTTCGGCTGATTTGGGTAATGTTTTTTTGGGGTCGAAGGTTTCTATCGATGTTGTTGAGTTTCTTCGTGGTGAAGAATTCAAGGGTCTTTTGCTAAGCAAGCTTGGTTCAAGTGTTGATGTCACTCCTTATCCGCATCTGTACAAGGATTTTGCCGGATTTGATTTGCCTCCGCATACGGATATTGTTGAAAAGGCAATAACCTTTGGATGGTATTTACCAATGAGTGATGAATATAAGGAGTCTGGGCTTGGGCTGTTCGTAAAAAACGAAGATGGGTTTGAGGAGTTCAGAAAAATTCCCTATGCACCTAATGTGGCATTTGCTTTTTTGAGGTCAAATAATAGCTGGCATGGTGCTACACACCATCCCAATGCTCCCTATGAGAGAAATAGTTTTTTTGTAACGTTCTATCGAAAAAATTATTATAGGGATGGGGCTCTGCTAGTAAATGATCCCAATGTCAGCCGTAAGGAGATAAGGATTTATGAAGGATGAATTGTCGTTGGATATAGGGTCTGATAAACATGTTCTAACTTTGGGGCGAGAGGTTTTGATCCGTGAGGGGCAGGCATTGATAAAACTTTCCAATGAGTTGGAGGGTAGCGGTTTTGTCGATGTCGTTAGACTTATATTGGCCTGCAAGGGACACGTGGTGATTTTAGGTGTTGGGAAAAGTGGCCATGTCGGTAAGAAAATTGCGGCAAGCCTAGCCTCCACTGGTACGCCTAGTTTTTTTATCCATCCGTCTGAGGCTAAACATGGGGACTTAGGTATGATTACGGCACGTGATCTCGCAGTGTTAATATCGTATAGCGGTAGAAGTGAAGAGATTTTGTCTCTGCTTCCATATCTTCATGATATAGGTGTAAGTACGGTAGCGTTGACAAATTTTTCAAACTCGGAATTGGCAAGTAAAACATGTGCGCACGTCGCGTTGAAAGTTGATAGGGAAGCATGCCCGTATAATCTCGCGCCAACGGTAAGCTCCAGCGCTACATTAGGTGTCGGAGACGCTATTGCTATGGCTCTTATGAGGATTAAGCGTTTCACGAAGGAAGAATTCTCAAAAAACCATCCCGCCGGTAATCTTGGAAAAGTGCTAACTGTGAAGATTCGTGACGTAATGGTGACCGGGGATAAAGTCCCTGCGGTACCTCCTGGTACGTTGTTTTTAGATGCGATCAGTTATATGGCGAATAAACGCCTTGGATTTGTCGTCGTGGTAGATACATTCTCACGACCCTTGGGTGTATTTACGGATGACGATATGGTTCGAGTACTCAAGGGGAGTGATAATATTTTTGACCTTAAAATCTCGGATGTTATGGCGGTGAATTTAAGGTGTGTGCATGAATATGAACTTATTGCAGACTGTGTAAGTATTGATGTGTCTGCAGTTTTGGTTGTTGACCATAAAGGAAAACTTGTAGGTGTGTCGCGCAAACATGATCTTGTAGCTTCCATTTTCTTATGAGTTGTCAGGAGGGGAACTCTCTGTTGTTGGTAAAGTACGGTCGGTTGACTGCTGGCTGATCGGCAAGGCGGACTGATTATGTTGATGCTGTCGTTGAATTCAACGTTGTCTATATTTGGTTTGATATTTTTGGGCTTTTTGCTTTCGTTGGCCGGCCTTATGCGTCGCGGTGCCGATGAGGTACTGAGTGACTATGTTTTTTATCTTGCTCTTCCGGTAGAGATTTTTTTAACAACGTTGAAATCCAATTATACATCAGGCGTTAATGTCAGCGCTTATGTGCAAGCGTATGGCGTTGGTGTTTCTATACTGTGGGTTGTGATATTTTTCGTGTATAGGATATTTCTGAGAAAGAGTCTGGTTGAGGTTGGTTTAAATTTTATTGCTATCGGGCAAACTAATACCGCATTCTTGGCGGTGCCTATCTTCATACTGCTGTTGGGTGATTCAGCTTTGGTTGTGCCAATAATTGTTTTCCAGTCCGTTGTTCTTACGGCTGTTGCAATACTTGTCATGGAGGTTTCTTCCATTTCGAAAGCTGGATCTTTAGGCGTTTTCTTAAAGAAAACTCTATGGGTGGTGTTCAAGAATCCACTGATCACTTCCGCGCTCACAGGGTCCCTCATTTCGCAGATTAAGCTCCCGCACATGATCGATACAGATTTTTTTATCATCGAAAGCATGGAGGTGATTGCTAGAACTGCGGCACCTATTGCTCTAATAGCACTGGGCGCTTCGTTTTATGCTGGTCGCGTAGCCTCCACTTTGAAAAACAACTGTAATGAAGTGGCGATGGGTGTGCTTATAAAGAATTTTTTACATCCGGCGATTTCTTTTGGGGTAGGGCATTATTTTTTTGGGCTGTCTGGCTTGTTGCTGTTCGCACTTATATTGATATCTGCAATGCCCTCTCCGAAAAACACCTTCATTTTTGCGCAGGTATATGGTGTGTCAGTGCAGAAATTCAATTTGATAGTTTTAGCTACCACTGGGGTTTCTTTTTTTGTAGTTAATGCGGCTTGTTATTTTTTTTCTTCCTCATGTGGCATGAGATTTTGAATTTGTTTTTGTCAATTAGATCGGTACAACAATCGAGGTCGTGATGAAGACGACCGATGTAATTGCTCTTGGCGTTTTATTCGGCTTCTTCAGCCAAGCTTTATTTCGTCATTGGCCACGGACAATAACAACCCACCGCCATCGTATGGGTCGCATTGACCGCCCGGCCAGCGCTCAACGCCTCGAGAATCGGCTCGATGAAGCTGTTGCTCGAATTGCAGGTCAGGCCTTCACTGTAAGGGCCGAAGTACGCCAGCTGGCCGCTGCGATCCCAGATCGCCACCGCTGGGCTGGCAGGAATCTGGTTTGAGCCCGGGAGCGTCGGGAGGGTTTTCAGGCTGCTCAAGGTGGCAGGCAGTTGACCTTGGCTGGCCGTTTTTTGGACCGCATAGAACTCGACGCCTTGTGGTCCATATTTATCGACCAGCTCGGCCAGATGTTGCTGATTGCCGACGTTGCACGGGCACGCCGGGTCCCAGAAATGCACCAGGCGGATCGCGCCAGGGCCGGCCAGGTCGGCGGGCAGGCGCAAAGGGTCGCCGGAAAACACCGCGGTGTGTTGACTGAAGGCCCGCAGGAAACGGCCCTGGAACCAGTCATAGGCCACCCACAAGACGACGGCGCATCCGAGGGCGAGCAGGCTGGCAAGCAAGGTCGTGCGGTGGGACGGGCGCATGGAGTCGATCCTCTGAAGCCGCGTAGCTTGCCATGCTTGCCGCGACAGATGAATATCGCAGGCCTGTAAAGTCTGTTTCGCGCGATGCGCCCATGCCTGGAAACCTTGATGCCTGCCACTTTCGACCCCGATCTCCTGCGTGCCAGCCTGCAACCGCTGGCCCAGTGGCAAGCCCTGTCCGAGCAAGCCCAGGCTTACCAGCGGTTCTACGGGCTGGATTTTCCCCAGCGCAGTGTGCGCAAAGGGTTGGGGCGTTTCGAGGTGGGCGGGTATGAGGTCGTCAGTCAGGTCTGGTGGCCGGAAAAGGCCGTGGCGACGTTGTTTGTGTTCCACGGTTACTACGATCACATGGGGTTGTACCGGCACTTGATCGAGTGGGCCCTGGAGCAGAAGTTCGCGGTGATCGCCTGCGACCTGCCGGGCCATGGCCTGTCCAGCGGCGAACGCGCCAGCATCGAGGATTTCGCCGAGTACCAGGCCACCTTGCAGGGGCTGTTGGCCGAGGCTGGGACACTGGACCTGCCGCAACCCTGGCACCTGTGCGGGCAAAGCACCGGCGGGGCGATCGTGGTCGATCACGTACTCAACCACGGGGCGCAGAGTCCTGCCCAGGGCCAGGTCATCCTGCTGTCACCCCTGGTGCGGCCACGGGCCTGGGGTTGGTCGCGCCTGAGTTATTACCTGCTCAAGCCGTTCGTGAGCGGTATCGCCCGGCGTTTCAGCGAGAACTCCACCGACCCGCAGTTCCTGCCATTCCTGCAAGCCGACCCGCTGCAGCCGCTGCGCCTGCCTACTGCCTGGGTGGGGGCATTGGCGCGATGGATCAAGCGTATCGAAGCGGCCCCGAGCAGCCCGCGCCAGCCCTTGATCGTGCAGGGGCAGGCGGACATGACGGTGGATTGGGTGCACAACCTGCAAGTGCTGCGCGGCAAGTTCGACCGGCCGCAGGTGTTGATGTTGCCGGAGGGGCGGCATCACCTGGCCAATGAGGCCTTGGCGTTGCGGCAGGAGATGTTTGGGTTTCTGACCAAGCGGATGAGTCGGGTTCGGCGGTGACCGGGCTATTGCTATCGCGAGCAAGCTCGCTCCCACATTGGACCTTTGGTGCTCGCGAAACCTGAGTGCACTCAAGCCCCTGTGGGAGCGAGCTTGCTCGCGATAGCGGTGCCTTGGACGCTGAAGATCTATTGCCCGAGCGTCTGCCCCACCGCCAACCCCGCCCGGATCGCCGCCAAAGCCGCCTGGTAATAAGCCTGGCCTTCAGCCGATTCGGCGAAGGTTGCGAACTCTTCCAGCTCGGTATCCGACAAGTCACGGTAGACGTACAACAATGTGTTGTTCAGGTCCGCGCCGATCTGTTCCATCAGTCGCTGACGCTGGCCGTTGAGCATGCCTTGGGCCTGGCCAGCTCCCAGCAGGCCGGGGATCATCGAGCTCAGGCTGTCGGCCGCCACGCCGGCGATCGCCAGGCTGACTTCGGCGCCGGCTTCGCGGGCGGGCAGGGCCTGGGCCAGGTGGCCGATGATCAACAGGCGGTTGTCGCTGGCTTGCATCTTCGGCAGGCCCTTGGCGTTTTTCGCCAATTGATCGCGCCGGGTCGCCAGCAACTCGGCCGCCACGACCTTGCGGCCCAAGGGCGACTGGAAAAAGCCCAGGGCCGGGTTCGGGTCTCGAAGCTTGCTGCGTAATTGTGCCTCGGCCCGCTGGTCCATGGCCTGGGGGGCGAAACGTTGATTGCTGTTGTTGACCAGCGCCTGGAACACCGCCGGCGGCAGGCTGCTCTGATAGCGCTGCTGGGCGGCGCTCAAGGCATCATTGAAGTGCGCCCGCTGTTCCGGCCAGCCGGCGACCTTGTACAACTGGTCGTAGCTGTCTGCCCAGGCGGGCAACACGCAGAACATCAACAGTGAGAAAAGCAAACGGCGCATAGGGACTCCTGTCAGCAGCCGACTATTCTCCGTGGGGTGTGGGGTCTTGTCGAGAATTCGTATCAAGTTCGTACGGTGGTGCTATCCGACGCAGCGAAGCCGCTGCGTGGCGCTGTCGGTTTTGCAGGCACAGGCATACTATGCGCGCCATGCAAATACCTTCTGATCACCCGCTGCTGTTACGTATCGTCGACGACCTGGCCGAGCGCGGCTGGTCGCAGCAGAACCTCTTCCTGCCGGACGCGCTGACCCGTGCCCTGGCGGCCGAATGCCGCCAGCGTGCCGCCGAGGGTGAGCTGGCTCCGGCAGCGGTCGGACGCGGGCCGTTCTCGGAGATTCGCGAAGGCATTCGAGGTGATCGCATCCAGTGGATCGAACCCGGCCAGGCGCCAGCCTGCGACCGTTACCTGGGGTTGATGGACAGCCTGCGCGAGGCGATGAATCGCGGGTTGTTCCTGGGGTTGGAGGATTTCGAAAGCCATTTCGCCCTGTACCCGCCCGGTGCGTTCTACCTCAAGCACGTCGACCGCTTCCGCGATGACGACCGACGCGCGGTGTCTGCGGTGCTCTACCTCAATGACGATTGGCTGCCGGAACATGGCGGCCAGTTGCGCATGTACCTGGAGGATGGCGTGGAGCGTGACGTGGTGCCCATCGGCGGTTGCCTGGTGGTGTTCCTGTCGGGGGACATCCCCCATGAAGTACTGCCGGCCACCCGGGATCGCCTGTCCTTGACGGGGTGGTTTCGACGCCGCGGCAACGAGTTGTTCTGACGATGGAAAAGATCCTGGTCAGTCGCTGCCTGCTCGGTCATCGCGTGCGCTACGACGGCGGTGCCAGCGGGCCGTTCGATCAGCTTCAGCACTGGCTCGACGAAGGCCGGATCGTGGCGCTGTGCCCGGAAGTCGCCGGCGGCCTGCCCACGCCCCGGGCGGCGGCGGAGATTCCCGGCGGGCAGGGTGGGCAAGTGCTCGACGGCCACGCAGCCGTGATCACTACCGACGGTGAGGATGTCAGTGCGCAGTTTTTGTCAGGCGCGTATCAAGCATTGGAACAGGTGCGTGAACACGGCGTCCGTATCGCTGTGCTCAAGGCCAACAGCCCGTCATGCGGCAATCTGCTGACCTATGACGGGACGTTCAGTGGTGTGAAGGTCAGTGGCGAAGGCGTGACGGCGGCATTGCTCAAGCGCCATGGGGTGCAAGTGTTCAGTGAGCTGGCGTTGGCTGAAGCGGCTTTGGCGCTCAAGGTATTGATCGACGACTGACTACGGGGCAGCGTTGCTTTTTTTATTGACCTGAGAAACCGAGGTGTCAGGTTTTGGGGCTGCTGCGCAGCCCAGCGGGGATAAATCCCCTCGCCACAAACAGTGTCTACCTTGTCCCCGGTTCAGGCAGGGAATGTCTAGAGCTGCTCGGCCAACTGCTCGATCCGCTCCTGCCGTTCCGCCTGGCTCAACCGCGCATGAGGATTCAGCGACGACCACTGTGGATGCGCCCGGGCCTTGTTCAAGGCATCGGGCAGCTTGCCCTCGCGCCAGGTCTTGTCTTGGGGCGTGGCGATGCGGATGCTGTCCATCGCCGCATGGCCGCGCAGGTTGAGGGCTTGCAGCAATTGTCGTTGGCGCAGGGCCAGCAGGCGCAGCACGCCATCGTCCACCGTCAGTTCCCGTTGCCCCTTGAGCTTGCCCATCAGTCGGTTGCCATAGCTGCGAGCGGTTTGCAGGGTGCCGCCGACAATGGCACCGGCCAGGGCCGCGGCACCGAGGGTCAGGCCACCCACCAGCAAGTCCACGCCGGCGCCGGCCGCCGCCCCTGCCGCGATTCCGCCACCGACGCGTACACCCAGTTGCTTGAGGGTTTCAGGGTTGAACAAATCATCGCCCCAGCGTCCGTCGAGCAGCGGCAGGTCGCTGGCCGCAGCGTCCTGGGGGCGGAACGCGTAGAGCTTGAGCAGGGCTTCGACGCAGCGCTGTTCGCGCTGACGCACCGCGTTGCGCAGTTCACTGATGGCCTCGCGTTCCAGCTCGGCATCACTGGCCACGCTGCGTCGGCAGGCGGCGCAGTCGATCAGCAATTCGGCGATCAAGCGCGCCGCGCTCTGCTGGCGGGCCAGGCGTTGGGCCTGTTGGTCGGCGACCAGTCGCTCCAGTTGCCCACGGGCGCTTTCCAGCAACAACGCGAGGCTTTCATACAGGCGCCGCTCGCCGTCCTCGGGCGGGGCGACGCTGTCGAAGCGCACCAGGGCGTGCAATCCCAATCGCGCCAGGGCTTCGCGCCAGTCGGGCTCGCGATGGTGGGCGCTGCTGACGAAATTCAACACCGGCAGCAGAGGTTTGCCACAACTGGCGAGGACTTCCAATTCATCGCGGTACTTGGCCAGCACCGGCTCACGGGCATCGATCACATACAGCCCGGCGTCGCTGGCGAGCAGTTGCCGCAGCACCTTGGCTTCCTGTTCGAAGCGTTGCCGTGCCTCGCTGCCTTCGAGGAAGCGAGCCAGGCGCGCCGGGCCGTCCAGGCGTTCGCCAGGGCGCTCCAGGCGCTCGAGATAATCGAGCAGGGCGATGGCGTCTTCCAGGCCCGGCGTGTCGTACAGCTCCAGCAGCGCTTCGCCGTCCACCGACAAACGTGCGCCCTCGACGTGCCGGGTGGTGCTCGGACGATGGGACACCTCTCCGAAGCCGACGTCGCGGGTCAAGGTACGCAGCAGTGAAGTCTTGCCCACGTTGGTGTGGCCGACCACGGCCAGCTTCAGCGGCTTCATGGGTTCAGTCATGGCCGGTCTCCAGCCAGTTCAAGGGCATGCAGTCGGCGAAGGGCAGTTGCAACTGGTGCAGCGCGTTGTGCCAGTCGCCCAGGCGTTCGGCGTCCAGGGCTTCGCCGAGCGGGGCCTGCAACAGCCAGACGCGGGTGGCGCTGGCGCTGCGGGCCAGCTCGGCGATCAGCGCCAGGCTGCCCCGGTCTGGTGAACGGCGTGGGTCACAGGCAATGGCCAGGCGTGCGGGCGGAAAGCGCGACAGTTGCTCCAGGAGTTTGTGGCGCGACTCGCGGCTGTCGAGGATGCCGGCGCTTTTCACGGTGTCGGGCAGTTTGGGCGGCCAGGGCCGATCATCCAGTTCGATCGCCACCAGCAGCGCGCCGTCGCTGTCCATCGCGCCGACGGCACTTTCAATGGGGGGCAACTGCGCGGGCGCGGCGTCGTTGACGCCCAGGCGTTCGCTGCTGGGCATCAGCCGTTCACGCAATTGGGCGTAGCCCGGCAGGTTCAAATCCAGGTGCAATGTGGCGCGACCGCGTCGCCAGCGCCACAGGCACAGCAAAGCCAGGCCCAGGCGTGGCAGCACGCCATAGACCAGCAGCACGCCGACCAGCCAGGCGGCCCAGGCCTGGCGGGCGCTCTCGATGTCCAGGGCGCCGTCGCCGCTGGCGCGGATCATCTCCACGGTCGGCACACTGAAGCCCAACAGGGCA
Organism: Pseudomonas sp. NFACC24-1; assembly: GCF_900115235.1. Lineage (NCBI taxonomy): Bacteria > Pseudomonadati > Pseudomonadota > Gammaproteobacteria > Pseudomonadales > Pseudomonadaceae > Pseudomonas > Pseudomonas sp. NFACC24-1. Next base: position 104,461 of record NZ_FOVS01000013.1, on the reverse strand, counting down.
GGCAGTGCGCCGAGGCCTCGGGTCATGGCGACGAAGGTCTCGCTGCCGAGGAGGGTGGTTTCCCAGACAAAGCCATAGCGCCGGGTCGCCATCAGCATCAGTAGGATGACCAACGCGCTGAGCATCGCCAGCAACCACACGCCATTGACCAGCGCACCGAGGGCCCAGCGATTGAGTTTGTGCCGTTGCAGCAACAGCAGCAGGGCCGGTGCCAGTTGGGCGGCCTTGGCATCGCGGGCGAGTTTTTCGCTGAGCCACAGCCACAGGCGCCCCAGCGCGGCACCTTGCTCGCCCGCGAAGATCAGGCCCAGGACCCAACCGACGAGCAGGATCAGGTTCAGCCCCAGAAGACTGCCCAGGGCCCAGAACACATTGACCGGTGTTTGCCCATCGCCGAGGGCGGCGAACCCGAGGCCGGCGCCGCTGATGATGGCGAGCACCGCCAGCACGAACAGCGCCAGGCGTGCCCCTTGCAGCCAATGGCGCAGGGCTTGGGTGAGGCCATCGCGCTCGGCCAGCCAGCGGGCGCGGTGGCGGATGCGGGTGGAAAGATCGCCGCCTGCCGCGCGGGCCAGGCGATTGGCTTCCTGGTCCTCGAGCGGGCCGGCGTGCTCTTCACGCAGGCGGATCGTCTCGGTCAACCAGAGGTTCTGCAGTGCTGTCACGGGGGCTTCCGTTGCTCGAATGAGGGTTGAGCATAACCGCTGTGATGCCTGTCGGGGTACGCCGGGCCTCTGGTATCCTCGCGGCCATGAACAAAACTCTCCCCTTAAGCCTGATCGCAGCCCTCGGTGAAAACCGCGTGATCGGCGTCGACAACAGCATGCCCTGGCACCTGCCGGGGGATTTCAAATACTTCAAGGCCACCACCTTGGGCAAGCCGATCATCATGGGTCGCAAGACCTGGGATTCCCTCGGCCGACCGCTGCCGGGGCGCCTGAACATCGTCGTCAGTCGCCAGCCGGGGCTGGTGCTGGAGGGGGCGGAGGTGTTTTCCACCCTGGAAGCAGCGGTGGCACGGGCCGAGGCCTGGGCCTTGGAACAGGGCGTCGATGAGCTGATGTTGATCGGCGGCGCCCAGTTGTACGCCCAGGCCCTGGCACAGGCGGATCGACTGTACCTGACCCGCGTGGCGCTGAGCCCGGAGGGGGATGCCTGGTTTCCGGAATTTGATTCGAGCCAGTGGGCGTTGGTCTCGAACCAGCCGAACCCGGCGGAAGGTGACAAGCCGGCCTACAGCTTCGAAGTGTGGGAAAAGCTGTAAGCCCTGTGGGAGCATGCCTGTGGGAGCAAGGCTTGCCCGCGATGAAAGCGACGCGGTCTTCCATGGACCGGGCCCGGATCGCGAGCAAGCTTTGCTCCCACAAGTGTCAGGCCATCAAGCCTGCACCAACTCCCCATGCTCCTCGGCATCGAGCAAGGCCTTGTCAGTCTGCTGCATCACCTGGCTGGTAATCGCCCCGGCGGTGATCGAGCCACTGACGTTCAACGCCGTACGGCCCATGTCGATCAGTGGCTCGACGGAAATCAGCAAGGCGACCAGCGCGACCGGCAAGCCCATGGCCGGCAGCACGATCAGCGCGGCGAACGTCGCGCCGCCACCGACCCCGGCCACCCCGGCTGAACTCAACGTCACGATCGCCACCAGCGTCGCGATCCAGACCGGATCCAGCGGGTTGATGCCCACGGTCGGCGCGACCATCACCGCGAGCATGGCCGGATAAAGGCCGGCGCAACCGTTCTGGCCGATGGTGGCGCCGAACGAGGCGCTGAAGCTGGCAATCGCCCGTGGAATGCCGAGGCGGCTGGTCTGGGCTTCGATGCTCAACGGGATGGTGGCCGCGCTGGAGCGGCTGGTGAAGGCGAAGGTCAGCACCGGCCAGATCTTGCGGAAGAAGCGCAGCGGGTTGATCCCGGCAGCGGACACCAACAGGCCATGGACCACGAACATCAGGCCCAGCCCGAGGTACGACACCACGACAAAACTGCCGAGCTTGATGATGTCCTGCAGGTTGGAGCCGGCCACCACCTTGGTCATCAGCGCCAGCACACCGTACGGCGTCAGCTTCATCACCAGGCGCACCAGGCGCGTCACCCAGCTTTGCAGGGTGTCGATGGCGTTGATCACTTTCTGGCCTTTCTCCACGTCATCCTTGAGCAACTGCAACGCCGCGACACCGAGGAACGCGGCGAAGATCACCACACTGATGATCGACGTCGGCTTGGCCCGCGCCAGGTCGGCAAAGGGGTTCTGCGGAATGAACGAAAGCAGCAGTTGCGGGATGTTCAGGTCGGCGACCTTGCCGGCGTAGTCGCTCTGGATCACTTGCAGGCGCGCCAGTTCCTGGGTACCGGCCACCAGGCCTTCGGCGGTGAGGCCGAACAGGTTGGTCAGGCCGATGCCGATCAGCGCGGCGATGGCGGTGGTGAACAGCAGCGTGCCAATGGTCAGGAAGCTGATCTTGCCCAGGGACGAGGCGTTGTGCAGGCGGGCCACGGCGCTGAGGATCGACGCGAAGACCAGCGGGATCACGATCATTTGCAGCAATTGCACATAGCCGTTGCCCACCAGGTCGAACCAGCCGATCGAGGCCTTGAGGACCGGGCTGCCGGCGCCATAAATCGTGTGCAGGGCGATGCCGAACACCACGCCCAGCACCAGTGCCAGCAGCACTTTCCTGGCCAGGCTCCAGGTACTGTGGCGGGTTTGCGCCAGGCCGAACAGCAAGGCGAGGAATACCAGCAGATTGAGGATCAGCGGCAGATTCATCAAAAGAGCTCCATCAGACTTGTGCCAGTCGCCTGAAGCCGCGACTGCGAACCGGGGAGCCTAACAGCCTGATAACTAATGAATTAATACTAAAAAAGCATGTAGATTGTCGTTTATGGAATAAGGCAGTGACGTTTACGGATACGCGGCTGGCGTGATCACGATGTAAGCGGTCGCCCACAGGCGAGGACTGTCACAAGCATTTGTTAGCGTCGGATTCTTTGAACCCGGGAGAAATGCCGATGAAGCTCGCACCTCGTTTTCTCGCTGTCGCCTTGAGTCTTGGCCTCGCCGGCCAGGTGCTCGCCACCGAACTCAAGCACTGGCCGGCGGAACAGGCCAAGGCCCTGGACGCGATGATCGCGGCCAACGCCAACAAGGGTAACTACGCGGTGTTCGACATGGACAACACCAGTTACCGCTACGACCTTGAGGAGTCGTTGCTGCCGTTCATGGAGAACAAGGGCCTCATCACCCGGGAAAGCCTGGACCCGTCCTTGAAGCTGATGCCGTTCAAGGACACGGCCGACCACAAGGAAAGCCTGTTCAGTTACTACTACCGCCTGTGCGAAGTGGATGACATGGTCTGCTATCCGTGGGTGGCCCAGGTGTTCTCGGGCTTCACGCTCAAGGAACTCAAGGGCTATGTCGATGAGCTGATGGCGTCCGGCAAGCCGGTGCCGACCACCTATTACGATGGCGACAAGGTGGTCCAGTACAACGTCAACCCGCCGAAAGTCTTCACCGGCCAGGCCGAGCTGTACAACAAGCTGATGGAAAACGGCATCGAGGTCTATGTCATGACCGCCGCTTCCGAAGAGCTGGTACGCATGGTCGCCGCGGACCCGAAATACGGCTACAACCTCAAGCCGCAGAACGTGATCGGCGTGACTACGTTGCTCAAGGACCGCAAGACCGGCGAACTGACCACCGCCCGCAAACAGATCACCGCGGGTAAATATGACGAGAAGGCCAACCTCGGCCTGGAATACACGCCTTACCTGTGGACCCCGGCGACCTGGATGGCCGGCAAGCACGCGGCGATCCTGACGTACATCGACGAATGGAAAAAACCGGTGCTGGTGGCTGGCGACACGCCGAGCAGTGATGGCTACATGTTGTTCCACGATGTGGACGTGGCCAAGGGCGGGATTCACCTGTGGGTCAACCGCAAGGACAAATACATGACCCAGATTAACGGGATGATGGCCAAGCACGCCGCCGCCCAGGCCAAGGAAGGACTGCCGGTGACGGCGGACAAGAACTGGGTGATCGTCAAGCCGGAAGATATCCAGTAAGCCTGCAATGATCGTTCCCACGCTCTGCGTGGGAATGCATACCGTGACGCTCCGCGTCACTGGACGCAGGGCGTCCCTTGAGGCATTACCACGCAGAGCGTGGGAACGAACAGCCCCGCGCACTTGGCGGGGCATTTTTATTGCGACGAACGACGCTTACAGGCCGTCAAGCATCGCCTTGTTACGCACCGCACCCTTGTCGGCGCTGGTGGCGAGCAGGGCGTAGGCCTTGAGGGCCGTGGTGACTTTGCGCGGACGCACTTCCACCGGCTTCCAGCCCTTGTTGTCCTGTTCGATGCGGCGCCCGGCCAGTTCTTCGTCGCTGATCAACAGGTTGATCGAGCGGTTCGGAATGTCGATCAGGACCTTGTCACCATCGCGCACCAGGCCGATGGCTCCGCCAGCCGCCGCTTCCGGCGAAGCGTGGCCGATGGACAGGCCCGAGGTGCCGCCGGAGAACCGACCGTCGGTCAGCAAGGCGCAGGCTTTGCCCAGGCCTTTGGACTTCAGGTAGGACGTGGGGTAGAGCATTTCCTGCATGCCCGGGCCGCCTTTCGGACCTTCGTAGCGAATGATCACGATGTCGCCGGCCTTCACTTCGTCAGCGAGGATGCCGCGTACGGCGCTGTCCTGGCTTTCGAAAATCTTGGCGTTGCCTTCGAAGACATGGATCGACTCGTCGACGCCGGCGGTTTTCACCACGCAGCCGTCCAGGGCGATGTTGCCGTAGAGCACGGCCAGGCCGCCCTCCTTGGAGTACGCGTGCTCGACGCTACGGATGCAGCCGTTTTCACGGTCGTCGTCCAGCGTCTCCCAGCGGGTCGACTGGCTGAACGCGGTTTGCGTCGGGATGCCCGCCGGGCCGGCTTTGAAGAAGTGATGCACGGCCTCGTCGGTGGTCTGGGTGATGTCCCACTTGGCGATGGCCTCGGCCATGCTCTTGCTGTGCACGGTCGGCAGGTCGGTGTGCAACAGGCCGCCACGGGCCAGGGAGCCGAGGATGCTGAAGATCCCGCCGGCGCGGTGCACATCTTCCATGTGGTACTTCTGGATGTTCGGCGCGACTTTGCACAGTTGCGGCACATGACGGGACAGGCGGTCGATGTCGCGCAGGTCGAAATCGATCTCGGCTTCCTGGGCGGCGGCCAGCAAGTGCAGGATGGTGTTGGTGGAACCGCCCATGGCGATGTCCAGGGTCATGGCGTTCTCGAACGCCTTGAAGTTGGCGATGTTGCGCGGCAACACCGACTCGTCGTTTTCGCCGTAGTAGCGCTTGCACAGCTCGACGATGGTCCGGCCGGCCTGCAGGAACAACTGCTCGCGATCGCTGTGGGTGGCCAGGGTCGAACCGTTGCCCGGCAGGGCCAGGCCCAGGGCTTCGGTCAGGCAGTTCATCGAGTTGGCGGTGAACATGCCGGAGCACGAACCGCAGGTCGGGCAGGCGCTGCGCTCGTATTCGGCCACCTTCTCGTCAGAGGCGCTGGAGTCGGCGGCGATCACCATGGCATCGACCAGGTCGAGGCCGTGGCTGGCGAGCTTGGTCTTGCCCGCTTCCATCGGGCCACCGGAGACGAAGATCACCGGGATGTTCAGGCGCAGGGCGGCCATGAGCATGCCTGGGGTGATCTTGTCGCAGTTGGAAATGCACACGATGGCGTCGGCGCAGTGGGCGTTGACCATGTATTCGACGGAGTCGGCGATGATCTCGCGGCTCGGCAGCGAATACAGCATGCCGTCGTGGCCCATGGCGATGCCGTCGTCCACGGCGATGGTGTTGAATTCCTTGGCAACGCCGCCGACGCGTTCGATTTCCCGGGCAACCAGTTGGCCGAGGTCCTTGAGGTGGACGTGGCCGGGTACGAACTGGGTGAAGGAGTTGGCAATGGCGATGATCGGCTTCTTGAAGTCGTCATCCTTCATCCCCGTGGCGCGCCACAAGGCACGGGCGCCGGCCATGTTGCGGCCATGGGTGGATGTTTTCGAGCGGTAATCAGGCATGGAGCACTCCGGGCGGCTAATCAGGTACTTATCAGGTATCAATGGGGAAGTGAGCTTCTGTCGACGTCTGGAGCACCCGGGTTTGGCCGTGTGTCCGGAAGTGGCCGATGACTTTGCAGGATCGCTGCGCGCCTCGGCATGAGCTCATAAACCCGCCGGGGATGAATGGCGATGAATGCCACGATTCTACACCGCTGACGCCAGGATGAAATGACGCAAAGCGCTGATCGGGCGCTAATGTCGTGCACGGGATGACGACTGGCAGGGTTCAGCCGGTCAACAGCCCCCTGTCACGCTGTCGGACCAGGGCATTGAGCGCCAGTCCCAGCAGGCTGAGCAGGACCAGGCACAGGGCCAGGGTGAGCTGCAAGTCCAGCGGGGTGAGGCTGATCGCGGCACTGGTCAGCCCGCCGACGATGAAGATCAGCACGCTGCCGGCGGAGGCGGATGTGCCGGCCCGCCCGGGAAATCTGTTCATGGCTTGGGTGTGGGCGGCTGCGCGGGCAATGGTCGTTCCGGTGGTGCACACGATCATGGGCAGTAACAGGGTACTGACTGACAAACCCAGGTGATTGGCAAGCCCCAGCATCAGGAGGCCTGCGGCGAGGATCAGGGCCTGCCCGGTGATGATTTGCGTCTGTGGATCGATTCGATTGCTCAGCACGGACGCTACCGCGCCCCCGCCGATGTAGGCCAGCCCATAGCCGAGCAGCGCCAGGGAAAAAGCCTCGGGGGAGAGGCGCAACTGGTCGATCAGGACCAGCGGCGAGATGACGATGAACGAAAAATGGCAGGAAAAAGCCAGCGCCGAGGTTAACCAATAGGCCATGAAGCTGAAGTCGCCGCAGACCTTTCGATAGGATGCGATGAAATCCAGGCGCCTGGGTTGGCTGTCTGCCACAGGGCGTTGAAGTAAACGACAGGCGCTGATGAATGCACCGATTGCCAGGGCAATGAACACCAGGAAGCTGCCTCGCCAGCCCATCCAGCTTTGCAGCCCGGTGCCGGCCAGGGGCGAAACGGAAATGAAAATCCCCCCGCAGGTGACCAGAAAGATCCGCAGGCGCTGCTGTTCCCGGCCGGTGAACAGGTCTTGGATCAGCGCTTGGGACAGCACGAAGCAACCGCACCCCAAGGCCTGGACGACACGTAAGAACAGAAAGGCCCCGTAACCGTCGGCGAGCACGCAACCGGCGGCCCCCACGGCGGAAACGGCGATCCCGATCAACAGCAGGTTTTTTCGTCCCATGACGTCGGAGAGCGGGCCGACCAGCAGTTGGGAAAGGGCAATTCCCAACGCGAACAGGCTGACAGACAAGGCAATGTCCGCCGATGAGCGTTCAAAATGCTCGGACAGGGCGGGGAACGAGGGCAGCACGACATCGATGGGAAAGACGCCGAGCAGTGTCAGCGTCAGCAACAAGCCTACGGTGGCCGGTTTGCGGGCAGCCAGGCGATTTTGCGGATCAGTCATTGACGAGGTCCAAGGCGTACCTGAGGGGGCGCTTTCAATCCTAATGCGTCATGCCCGCCGGGCGCGGGGAGATTGAGTAGGAAGGCTCTGGAAATTGTGTGGGAGTTCTCCTATGGACTTGTTCGGGCGTGCAAAAAAAATCGCAGCCGAGGCCGCGATCAGAATGCGATTCGAGTGCGCGGGGCACAGCGCTACGGCACTGGCCCCGCCCGGTGTCAGCTGTTGGGCAACAATCGGCAGGTGATGCTCTTGATGTAGCGGGTCTCGGCGATGGCCGGGTGTACCGGGTGGTCTGGCCCCTGGCCGCCGCGTTCGAGCAGTTGGATGTTGCGGTCCAGATGACGGGCACTGGTCAGCAGGATGTTTTGCAGGTCGTCTTCGGGCAGGTGCATCGAGCACGACGCGCTGACGAGGATGCCGTCCTTGCTGAGCAGGCGCATGGCTTGCTCGTTGAGGCGGCGATAGGCGCCTTCGCCGTTCTTCAGGTCCTTCTTGCGCTTGATGAAGGCCGGTGGGTCGGCCACGATCACGTCGAAACGTTCTTCGCTGGCCTTGAGCTCCTTCAGGGCTTCGAACACGTCGCCTTCGATGCAGGTCAGCTTCTCGGCGAAGCCGTTCAACGCGGCGTTGCGCTCGACACCGTCGAGGGCGAAGGCCGAGGCATCGACGCAGAATACTTCACTGGCGCCGAACGCCGCGGCTTGCACGCCCCAGCCGCCGATGTAGCTGAACAGGTCCAGCACGCGCTTGCCCTTGGCGTACGGGGCCAGGCGTGCGCGGTTCATGCGGTGGTCGTAGAACCAGCCGGTTTTCTGGCCTTCCATGACCGGCGCTTCGAACTTCACGCCGTTTTCTTCCAGGGCCACCCATTCCGGCACCAGGCCGAACACGGTCTCGACGTAGCGGTTCAGGCCCTCGGCGTCACGGGCCGCGGAGTCGTTCTTGAACAGGATGCCGCTGGGCTTGAGCACCTGGGTCAGGGCGGCGATCACGTCGTCCTTGTGGGCTTCCATGGTGGCCGAGGCGATCTGCACCACCAGGATGTCGCCGAAACGGTCGACCACCAGGCCTGGCAACAGGTCGGAATCACCGTAGACCAGGCGATAGAACGGCTTGTCGAACAGCCGCTCGCGCAGGGACAACGCCACGTTGAGGCGATGCACCAGCAGGGACTTGTCCAGCGGCAGCTTCACGTCACGGGACAGCAGCCGGGCGCAGATCAGGTTGTTGGGGCTCATCGCAACGATGCCCAACGGCTTGCCGCCGGCGGCTTCGAGGATGGCCTGGTCGCCAGCCTTGAAGCCATGCAGGGGCGTGGCGGCCACATCGATTTCGTTGCTGTAGACCCACAGGTGGCCGGCGCGCAGGCGACGGTCGGCGTTGGCTTTGAGGCGCAGGCTAGGCAGGGACATGACGTCGCTCCGGAAAAAAGAGCGGGAGTATACCGTGTTGCAACCTTGGCGGGGCTTGCGCTGGACATGTGGCGATGTAGGAGCTGTCGAGTGCAACGAGGCTGCGATCTTTCCCCGGACAATTTGATTCCCAAGCGAAAGATCAAAAGATCGCAGGCTTCGCCAGCTCCTACAGAGTAGAGCGTCCCAGGCTTCAAGCGGACAACGCGCTGAGCAACTCGCGGTTGAACGCCGGGATGTCATCGGGCTGGCGACTGCTGATCAACGTGCCGTCCTTGACCACTTCCTGGTCGACCCAGTTCGCGCCGGCGTTGACCAGGTCATCCTTGAGGGTCTTGTAGCTGGGCATGGTCTTGCCCTTGACCAGCCCGCTCGACGCCAGTAACCAGCCGCCATGGCAAATCACCGCAATGGGCTTGCCCGCCGCCTCGAAGCCCTTGACCAGTTGCTGGGCGTCGGGATCGATGCGGATGGTGTCGGAGTTCTGCACGCCACCGGGCAGTACTACGGCGTCGTACTGCTCGACATTGGCGGCCTTGAAGGTCAGGTCGATCGGGAAGTCGTCGGCCGGCTGGTCATGGTTCCAGCCTTTGACCTGGCCTTCGCGGGCCGAAACGATGTCCACCTTGACACCGGCCTGTTCCAGCGCCTGCTGGGGGCCGGTCAGTTCGGCCTGTTCAAAACCGTCGGTCACCAGGATGGCGACACGTTTGTTGTTCAGGAAACCAGGCATGGAAAAATCTCCTCAAGCTGAGTGGTCGGGCTGCCGACTCAAGCCTGTATGCAGGCTTGGCTGTCGGCCCTGTAAAGTCCGAAGCCGATGCCTGAAGGAAAGTTCCGCCGATCTACCCGGCGGTGTATCGGATCCATCTTTAAGGGTTAGAATCCCCGCCTGACCCAGAGTGTGTACTCATGTCCAAAGAACTTTCCGCCGAACAGATCCAACAGTCCCTGCAAGGGATCAGTGTGCCGCCCCAGCCGCAGATCATGGTGGATCTGCAGATGGAGCAGTACATGCCCGACCCGGACCTGGAGACCATCGCCAAGTTGATCTCCCAGGATCCGGGGCTCTCGGGAGCCTTGCTCAAGATCGTCAACTCGCCGTATTACGGGCTGCGCAACAAGATCACCTCGATCCAGCGCGCGGTGAACCTGCTGGGCAGCCGGTCGATCATCAACCTGATCAATGCGCAGTCGATCAAGGGCGAGCTGCACGACGACGCCATCGTGACCCTGAACCGTTTCTGGGATACGGCCCAGGACGTGGCGATGACCTGCCTGACCCTGGCCAAGCGCGTCGGCCTGGAGAACGGTGACGAAGCCTATGCCCTGGGGTTGTTCCACGACTGCGGCGTGCCGTTGATGCTCAAGCAGTTCCCCAACTACATGGGCGTGCTGGAGGAGGCCTACGCCAATGCCAGCGCCGAGTGCCGGGTGGTGGACACCGAGAACCGCCTGTTCAACACCAACCACGCGGTGGTCGGTTACTACACTTCCAAATCCTGGCGCCTGCCGGATCACGTCAGCCAGGCGATCGCCAACCACCACAACGCCCTGGCGGTCTTCAGCGACGACTCTTCACGCAACAACAGCCAGTTGAAAAACCTGCTGGCGATCCTGAAGATGTCCGAGAACATCTGTGCCTCCCACCGGGTGCTCGGCAACCAGGCCGAAGACCACGAGTGGGACAGCGTCGGGAGCCTGGTGCTCGACTACATCGGTTTGTCGGAATACGACTTCCAGACCCAGAAACAGGAAATTCGCGACCTCGCCTCTCGTTGAGTGCGCGGCGTCGCCTGACGCGAGAACCTCATGCCAGAACTGCCGGAAGTCGAAACCACCCGTCGCGGCATCGCGCCCCATCTTGAAGGCCAGCGGGTCAGTCGCGTGGTGGTCCGCGACCGCCGCCTGCGCTGGCCGATCCCGGAAGATCTCGACGTGCGGCTTTCGGGCCAGCGCATCGTTCAGGTGGAGCGGCGGGCCAAGTACCTGTTGATCAATGCCGAGGTCGGCACATTGATCAGCCATCTGGGCATGTCCGGCAACCTGCGCCTGGTGGAGGTCGGCATGCCCGCCCTCAAGCACGAGCACGTGGACATCGAGCTGGAGTCCGGCCTGGCCTTGCGCTACACCGACCCTCGACGCTTCGGCGCGATGCTCTGGAGCCTTGACCCGTTCAATCACGAACTGTTGATCCGCCTCGGCCCCGAGCCATTGACCGACCTGTTCGATGGCGAACGGTTGTTCCAGCTGTCGCGGGGGCGTTCCATGGCGGTCAAGCCGTTCATCATGGACAACGCGGTGGTGGTGGGCGTGGGCAATATCTACGCGACCGAGGCGCTGTTCGCCGCCGGGATCGACCCGCGCCGGGCCGCCGGAGGCATCTCCCGGGCGCGTTACCTGAAGCTGGCGATCGAGATCAAGCGCATCCTTGCCCATGCCATCGAGCGCGGCGGCACCACGTTACGGGATTTCATCGGTGGGGACGGTCAGCCCGGCTATTTCCAGCAGGAGCTGTTCGTCTACGGCCGGGGCGGGGAGTTGTGCAAGGTCTGTGGCACGGGGCTGCGGGAAATCCGCCTGGGCCAGCGCGCCAGCGTCTGGTGCCCACGCTGCCAGAGTTGATTCGTCCGACGGTCTATAGTCAGTAGTCATATTGATTTAGCCGAAGGATCGCCCGATGAAACCGCTTCGACCTGTCGTTCTAGCGCTGCTGCTGAGTGTCGGTTTGCCTGCCCTGGCAAACAGCGGCAGCGGCGACCCGCGCTACACCATCCAGAATCCGCCGGCCTTCGCCATGCTCGGTGACCTGCTGATCGCCCGCCCGCTGCTGCTCGCCGCTACGGTGATCGGGGCTGGGGCATTCGTGGTGTCGTTGCCCTTTACCGCGCTGGGCGGCGGTGTCGGCGATGCGGGGAAGGCGTTGGTGGTGGACCCGGCCAGGGCCACGTTCGTGCGGTGCCTGGGGTGTGTGGGGGAGGGGGTTGAGCGGCAGGAGTGAGGCAGGCAGCTGGAGCTTGGGTGTCGCTGCTGGCCCTTTCGCGAGCAAGCCCGCTCCCACAAGGGATTTGCTTAGGACACACATGCTGTGGACATAGCCGATCTCTGTGGGAGCGGGCTTGCTCGCGAAGAGGCCCGCACAAACGCTACAGTGGCTTCTGGCTCAGGCCTTGCCAGTAATCCTGCGATATTTCGCCATCAACTGCTCTTCAGTCTCCGGATGAGCCTCGTCCAGCGGGATGCAATCCACCGGGCAAACCTGCTGGCACTGGGGTTCGTCGTAATGGCCGACGCACTGGGTGCACAGGTTCGGGTCGATGACGTAGATCTCCTCGCCTTGGGAAATGGCCTCGTTCGGGCATTCGGGTTCGCAGACGTCGCAATTGATGCAGTCGTCGGTGATGATCAGGGACATGCAGGCTCCTGCCGGGGCGTTGGGCCCGGGCATCTGAAAACGTATGGGCGCAATTGTGCCGCATTGGCGAGCGCAGTGCACGCGGGCGCGATGGACTGCGTTGCGCTGCGAGGTGCCTCGCAGCGCCTGCCGGTCATTTCTTGAAGCGCAGGGTCAGCGCATCGGCCACGGCCGGGTGGACAAACTTGGTGATATCACCGCCCAACGCCGCAATTTCCCGTACCAGGGTCGAGGAAATGAAGGAGTAGCGCTCCGACGGCGTCAGGAACAGGCTCTCGACGTCCGGTGCCAATTGGCGGTTCATGTTGGCCAGTTGGAACTCGTACTCGAAGTCCGAGACCGCACGCAGGCCGCGCAGGAACACATTGGCGTTCTTTTCCTTGGCGAAGTGGGCCAAAAGCGTCGAGAAACCGACCACTTCCACGTTGGGCAGGTGCTTGGTGACCTCGCGGGCCAGCTCCACTCGTTGCTCCAGCGGAAACAGCGGGTTCTTCTTCGGGCTGGCGGCGACGGCAATGATCACGTGGTCGAACAGGCGCGCGGCGCGTTCGACCAGATCGCCATGGCCCTTGGTAATAGGGTCGAAGGTACCTGGGTACAACACTCGGTTCATCGCGTCGTCCTGGCGGGAGTCCGTTGGGGAGTCGGATGGTATCGCAGCCTTCTCGGTCGGCCAAGTCGGCTGTTGGATAAGAAAGCACTATAGACGCTGCGAATAATCCGGATATTCATGGGTTTTTCAGGCGTTCGGCCAGGGCTGTCGCCAATTGTGCGGTCAGCCCGTACACCGATAATTGCGGGTTGGCGCCGATGCTGGTGGGGAACAGCGAGCCGTCATGGATCGACAGGTTGCCCAGTTGATGATGGCGGCCCAGGCTGTCGGTGACGGCGGTTTTCGGGTCTTCCCCCATGGCGCAGCCACCCATTACGTGGGCGCTGCCCAGGCGCGTGCGGTACAAGGCCAGGTCGAGCCCGTCGATCAGCGTGCGGGCCTCGGCCAGGGTTTTCACGTAGCGGGCGTCGCTGTGCAGGGGCATCACCGCCTTGGCGCCACCGGCGAATTGTATTTCGGCCATGCTGTGGAAGGCCCGGCGCAAGCCGTCCCAGGTATACGGCGAAACGGGGTAGTCGAGCACGGGCGCGCCATCGCTGCGCAACTCGACTCGGCCGCCGGGGCTGTCCGGGTGAAAACCGTCGCGCAGCAGCGCCAGCATGGCATGGGTGTGAGGCAGCCGGGACATGTGCAAGGCGTTCTCGGGGCCGAACCCGCCCAATAGCGTGGCGGCGAGCGCCGGGTGCAAGGGCGGGACTTCGAGCTTGTAGGACATCTTGCCGGTGGTCCCATCCTGCCATTGGAAATGATCCGAATAGATCGATTGCGGCGCACCGTAGAACGGATTGATGACCTCGTCGAATTGCCCGGCGGACATGTTCACCAGGTGCAGGAAGGTGCGCTTGCCCAGACGTTCGTGCGGGTCTGGCGCAGCGGAGCGCAACAGCAGGCCGGGGCTGTTGATGCCGCCGCCCGCCAGCACGTAGTGCCGTGCCTTGACGGTGATGCGTCGCCCGGTGGGCGCCACGCAACGCTCGTCCATGGCCTGGCACTCGAGGCCGGCAACGGCATCGTTCTTGATCGTCAGGCGTTCGGCCCGCGCCAGGTAAAGCAGCGCGCCACCCTTGTCCAGGGTGGCCGGGATGGTGGTGACCAGCATCGACTGCTTGGCGTTGGTCGGGCAGCCCATGCCGCAATAGCCCAGGTTCCAGCAGCCGCGCACGTTACGCGGGATGACGTGCCAGGCGTAGCCCAATTGTTCACAGCCTTTGCGGATCACGTCGTTGTTGGCGTTGGGCGGAACCAGCCACGGCGCCACGCCCAGGCGTTGTTCCATCTGCGCAAACCAGGGCGCCATTTCAGCGCGGCCGTGGCCCTTGACGTTGTGCTCGGTAGCCCAGTGATCGAGGGTCTGGTCGGGCGTGCGGAAGCTGGAGGTCCAATTGATCAGCGTCGTGCCACCGACGGCCCGGCCCTGGAGGATGGTGATGGCGCCGTCCTTGCTCATGCGCCCTAGGCCTTCCTGGTACAGGCTGCTGTAGGCCTGGTCTTCGAGCAGCTTGAAGTCATGACTGGTCTTGAGCGGCCCTTCCTCGATCAGCAACACCCGGTAGCCGGCAGCGCTGAGGATTTCCGCCGTGGTGCCGCCACCGGCACCGCTGCCGATGATTGCCACGTCGGCTTCCAGGGTCAGGTCCTCGGTCAACTGCGCGCCGTTGTAGGTGGTCCAGCCACGGGCCAGGCCTTCGCGGAAGGGATCGGGTACGGGCATGTTCTGGGCTCTCTTATTGTTATGAGTATGTGATGTAGACCCCTGTGGGAGCGGGCTTGCTCGCGAATGCGGCGGGTCAGCTTGCACAAGTGTTGAATGTGTAACCGCATTCGCGAGCAAGCTCGCTCCCACAGGGGTTGGTTCTGGTTGGTCAAACCGTTGGCGGCCCCGGATACCCGCAATGCGCCCAGGCTTCGGATTGGGTGTACCAGGCCATCATCACCAATTGCAGCAACGAGCAGTGACCTTGCTGTAGCAGATCCAGCGAACTGTTTTCCCACCGCGCGAGGAACTGGCGGATGTCATCGGCGCTGGCGTTTTCCCACGCCCCCCAGACCCCGGTCAGTGGCCCGCGGGTAACGCCCAGCGTGAGCACATCGAACAGCTGGTGCAGGAGCTTGAGCATGGCGGGGGACAAGTGGGCCAGGCTTCTGTCGAGGCTGCCCAGGGTCGCGTCAATGGCGGCAGGGATCTGCCCGACGGCCACTGCGCCGTCCAGCATCACAGGGATGACGGCGCGTAAAAACGCCAGGTCGCTGTCGCGCAGGGCCGTCAGGCCGGCGGCCGGCTGGCTTGGCGAGCAGCCGCTCAGGCTGGCGCCCAGTCCGACGGTGGCCAGGAAGGCGCTGGCGCCGAGGCTGAATTTCAGCAGGCCGCGCCGTGACAGCGCGGGGGTATCGGTGAGGCTGGCGTTCATTATTGTGATTACCCGGGCAGACACGCGTCAGCGGACAAACAGCTTCTGAATCAGTTTCTGCAAGGGTTTGCCGTAGGGCGGATAAATCAGCTTCGCCGCGTTGAATCGCTGTTTGGTCAGCACGCCCTTGGCCTTGCTGAAAGTCAGGAAGCCCTCATGCCCGTGGTAATGCCCCATTCCCGAGGGCCCGATGCCGCCGAACGGCATGTCATCCTGGGCGACATGCAACAGCGTGTCGTTCAGGCAGACGCCGCCGGAATGGGTTTCGTGGAGCACGCGATGTTGTTCGGCCTTGTCGTAGCCGAAGTAGTAGAGCGCCAGCGGGCGGGGTCGCTGATTGATGTAGGCAAACGCCTGGTCCAGATGGTCATAGGGCACGATGGGCAGCAGCGGGCCGAAGATCTCGTCTTGCATGACGGTCATCTCATCGTTGACGTTGAGCAGCAGGCTGTGGGCCATGCGGCGGCCCTGGCCTTGCTCGAACAGTTCGATCAGCAACGCGCCCTTGCCGGTGGCGTCGCTGATGTAGCCATTGAGCCGCGCCACTTGTCGTTCATTGATGATGGCGGTGTAGTCCGGGTTGTCCGCCAGAGTCGGATAAAACCTGCGCACCGCCTCGCGATACGCCTCGACGAACTCACCGACGCGGTTCTGCGGCACCAGTACATAGTCCGGGGCGACACAGGTTTGCCCGGCATTCAGGGTTTTGCCGAAGGCAATGCGTTCGGCGGCATCCTTGATGGGGACATCGACCGACACGATGGCTGGCGATTTTCCACCCAGCTCCAGGGTGATCGGGGTCAGGTTTTCGGCGGCGGCCCGCATGACATGCTTGCCGATGCTGGTGGCGCCGGTGAACAACAGGTGATCGAAGGGCAACTTGGAAAACGCCATGCCGACCTCCGCCTCGCCGAGCACCACGCACACCAGGTCCTGGGGGAAGACCCGGGCGAGCAATTGCTTGAGCAGCAAGCCGGTCGCCGGTGTCGATTCGCTGAGCTTGAGCATCACCCGGTTGCCCGCCGCCAATGCCCCGACCAGCGGCCCGATGGCCAGGAACAGCGGGTAGTTCCACGGCACGATGACCCCGACCACGCCCAACGGCTGATAGATCACTTTGGCTGAGGCCGGTTGAAAGGCCATGCCCACCTTGCGCCGGGAGGGTTTCATCCAGCCTTGGAGGTGCCGGCTGGCGTAATGGATACCGTGCAGGCTCGGCATCAGCTCGGCCAACAATGTTTCGTCGGCGCTGCGGTGGCTGAAATCCTGGCTGATGGCGTCGATCAAGGCTTGTCGTTCGTTGCTCAATACCTCGCGCAGTGCCTTGAGCCATTGTCGGCGCTGTTCGGCCGGTGGCATCGGATGGGCGGCGTAGGCCTGGCGCTGGGCATCGAAGAGCGACCGCAGCTCGTCCAGTTGTTGTTGAGACTCGTGCAGGTAGGCCACGTCGGCAGGCATCGTCAGGCACCGGATATTATTAGAGTGGGTGTTTTCTAGAGCTTATACTCTAGAAAGTCAATGGCATCCGCAACGGCTGTGGGTTTTTCCTGTGACCGATAGGTCGTAAGATGCCGATCAATGCCTTCGTCGAATTAAAGCCCAAACCATGGCCCCACGAATGAAAACCAGCGAGCGCATCGTGCAAAACAGCCTCGAGCTGTTCAACCAACAGGGTGAGCGCAGCGTCAGCACCAATCACATCGCCGCCCACATGGACATGTCCCCGGGCAATCTCTATTACCACTTCCCCAACAAGCAGGCGATCATCGCCGTGCTGTTCAGTGAATACGAGAACCTGGTGGACAGCTTCCTGCGCCCGCCCCAGGGCCGGGCGGCCACGGTGGATGACAAGCGCTTCTACCTGCAGGAGCTGCTGGCGGCCATGTGGCGCTATCGCTTCCTGCACCGGGACCTGGAGCATCTGCTCGACAGCGATCCGGACCTTGCGGCCCGTTATCGTCGGTTTTCCCAGCGCTGCCTGATCCACGGCACTGCGATCTACGAAGGTTTCGTTGCCGCCGGCATTCTGAAGATGGACCGGGTGCAGATCGAGTCCCTGACCCTCAACGCCTGGATCATCCTCACGTCCTGGGTGCGGTTCCTGTGCACCACGCGGGAAAATTTCAGCCACCTGAGTGAGCAGGCCATCAAGCGCGGCGTCTATCAGGTGCTGGTGCTGGAAGCCGGTTTCGTGACCGATCAGGCCCGCGAAGCGGTGGATGCACTGTTCAAGGAATATTACGTCCCCCTGGCCCAGACCCTGGAGGAAGGGCAGTAGGACCGGTCCCCGACTTAGCCACAGGAGCTCACCATGCCCATCGCGCAACTCATCAGCCCCGAAGCCCTCGAACAGCGGCGATCACGGCCCGGGCTGGTCATCCTCGACTGTCGCTTTGCCCTGGAAGACCCGGATTACGGCCAGCGCAGTTATGCCGAGGGCCACATTGCCGGGGCGTCGTTCGCGGACCTTGAGCGCGACCTGAGCGGGCCGGTGAGCAAAGGCGTGACCGGGCGCCATCCGCTGCCCGAGCCCGAGGCCTTGATCGAGCGCCTCAGGGCTTGGGGGCTCGATAACGACAGCGACGTCGTGCTGTACGACGACGGCCCCGGCGCTTATGCCGCGCGGGCCTGGTGGTTGTTGGCCTGGCTGGGCAAGCGCGATGGCGTGTCCATCCTCGACGGTGGGCTCAAGGCCTGGCATGCCGCTGGCTTGCCGTTGAGCCTGGATCCGCCGCAGCACAGTCGTGGGACTTTCATGGGGGCGCCGGATGCGAGCTTGTTGATCAATGCGCAAGCGCTGCAACAACGCCTCGGTGAGTCGGCCATGACCCTGCTGGATGCCCGGGCGTTGCCGCGCTTCAAGGGCGAAGTCGAGCCGATCGACCCGGTGGCCGGGCATATCCCGGGCGCCCAGTGCGCGGCGTTCACCGACAACCTGGGCGCCGATGGACGCTTCTTGCCGGCCGCCCAGCTCAAGCAACGCTTCGCCGAAAAACTGGGCGAGCGCTCGCCCACCGAACTGGTGGCGTACTGCGGCTCCGGCGTGACGGCGTGCCATAACCTGTTCGCCTTGTGCCTGGCAGGGTATCCCTTGGGAAGGCTGTATGCCGGCTCTTGGAGTGAATGGATCAATGATCCCCAGCGGGGCGTGGCAAAGGGCGAATAGCCCAGCCCCTAACCATGTGGGAGCGAGCTTGCTCGCGATGACGGTGTGCCAGGCAACTTCAATGTCGACGTCCCGCCGCTATCGCGAGCAAGCTCGCTCCCACAGGGATTCCTGGCGAACGCTGAACCGGTGAACACCCCAAAAAAATTGTGGGAGCGAGCTTGCTCCCACAGGGGATTGCTGGCGAACGCTGAACCGGTGAACACCTCCCAGAGGGGATTTGTGTTGTCTGCGAATCGTCAGCCGCGCCTCAGGCTGGCCAACCAATCGGGAATCCGTCGCTCCAGGTAATACCCCGGGCGCCGCAGGGTTCCGTCGACAAACCCTACATGTCCGCCCCGGGCGTGCAGTTCAAGTCGGGTGGAGGTGGATAGCTCGCCGGGTTCGGGCAGGCTGTGGGGAAACACGAAAGGATCGTCGGCGGCCTGGATGACCAGGGTCGGCGTGCTGATGCCCGCCATGAAATAGCGGCTGGAGGCGCGGCGGTAGTAGTCCGCGGCATCGGAGAACCCGTGCAGCGGCGCCGTCACCCGGCCGTCAAAGTCCCAGAAGGTGCGCATGTTTTCCAGCGGGCCAAGCGCCGCCAAGGTCGCCAGGCCTTCGTGGTGTCCGTCGTGCTGGAACTGGCGTTGCTTGTTGCGCACATAGGCCACCATCTGTCGCATGAAGTGCGCCTGGTAGAACTTGGAAAATCCCTGGCCGATGCGATCGGCGCACTGGTCGAGGCGAAACGGTACCGAGACCGCCACGGCCCCTTGCAACTGGCTGTCGCGGCCGGCTTCTCCCAAGTGCTTGAGCAACACATTGCCGCCCAGTGAATAACCCACCGCAAACAGCGGCGCCAAGGGCCGCTTGGCGCGCAAGTGAGTGATGGTGGCGGCCAGGTCTTCGCTGACGCCCGAATGATAGCTGCGGGGCAACAGGTTCGGCTCGCCCGAGCAGCCGCGCCAGTTCAAGGCCGCGCTGGCCCAGCCCTGGCGAC
The DNA here is from genome assembly GCF_900115235.1 of Pseudomonas sp. NFACC24-1. NCBI lineage: Bacteria > Pseudomonadati > Pseudomonadota > Gammaproteobacteria > Pseudomonadales > Pseudomonadaceae > Pseudomonas > Pseudomonas sp. NFACC24-1. The sequence goes on along the minus strand of NZ_FOVS01000013.1, from coordinate 84,925 downwards.
CGAGCGCCTGCTGCAACCCGGCCACGTAAGGCGAGTTGGAAGAGCCGGTCAACCCGTGCAGCACCAGCACCAGTGGCGCCTCGGCGCTGTGGGGGCCGTGCCAGTCGAGGTCGAGGAAATCACCGTCTTCCAGCCACAGGCGCTCGCGTTGACGCTCGATGTGGGTGGTCTGGCGCCACAAGGGGCCCCACAAGGTTTGCAGGTGCGGGTTGCCAAGGCCCGGGGCAGGGACGAAACGTTCAGATGCGGCGGACATCATTATTATTCTCGATGCACTGGTCAGCCGTTCAGCCAATGTCCTTTGGCAAACGCTGCCACAACGCGTAATACACCCGTCCGGATTTCTGCTCGCGGTGCAAGCGCCAATTGCCCGGCAAGCCCAGGGTGGACGGGGCAGTCTCGCTTTCAGTGTAGACCCAGGCATCCTCGGCCAGCCACTGACGCTCCTCGAGCAAGGCGCAGACCGTCGGCAACAGGTTCTGGTTGAAAGGAGGGTCCAGGAACACCAGGTCGAAAGGCGTTGCCGGTTGGCTGTCCAGGTAGCGCAGCGCGTCGGCGGTCTGCACCTGACCGACGGTGCAACGCAGGGTGCCCAGGTGTTCCTTGAGGCTGGAGACCGCCAGGTTGCTGGCATCCAGCGCCTGGCCCATGGCGGCGCCACGGGACAGGGCCTCGAGAAACAGCGCGCCGCTGCCGGCGAATGGATCGAGCACCCGGGCGCCTGCCACGTAGGGCGCGAGCCAGTTGAACAGGGTTTCCCGCACGCGGTCCGGGGTGGGGCGCAGCCCCGGGGCATCCGGGAAACTCAGGCGCCGGCTGCGCCATTCGCCGCCGATGATGCGCAACTGGTTCACACCGTTGTGCACGGGTTTCTTGCTGGAATTCGATGGGCGGGCCATTAGTGCTCCGGAACCCCGAGCGGCTGCTCGGCAGGTTTGTCAGTAGGGGGCGGCAACGGCTTTTGCGGCACGCTCGGGCCGGCGGTGACGATGACCATTTTGTCGGTGCTCAGGTGTTTGTTCAGCGCGGCCTTGACCTGCTCGACCGTCAGTTCCTGGGACTGGCGCATGAAATCTTCCAGGTAGCTGAGCGGCAAGTCATAGAACCCCATGGCGCCGAGCTGGCCGACGATGTCGGCATTGCTGGCGGTGGACAGAGGGAAGCTGCCCGCCAACTCACGCTTGGCGTCATCGAGTTCTTTCTGGGTCGGACCGTTCTTGAGGTAGTCGGCGAACACATCCTGCACCAGTTTCAAGGTGCCTTCGCTCATCTCGGCACGGGTCTGCAGGTTGATCATGAACGGGCCGCGGGCCTGCATCGCCGTGAAGCCGGAATACACGCCGTAGGTCAGGCCGCGTTTTTCGCGGACTTCAGTCATCAGCCGCGTGCCGAAGCCACCGCCGCCGAGGATCTGGTTGCCCAGGGACACCGCGGCATAGTCTGGATCGTCGCGGTCGATGCCCAACTGCGCGAGCATCAGGTTGGTCTGCTTGGACGGGAACTCGATGTGGCCGATGCTCGCCTTCGGCTCCACCGGTGGCGGGGTTTTCGCCAGGGCCGGGCCTTTGGGCAGCGCGGCGGCGACCTGGTTGGCAATCGTTTCGGCTTCGGCGCGGGACAAGTCCCCCACCAGTGCAATCACTGCGTTGCCGGCGGCATAGGCCTTGGCGTGGAACGCCCGGGCCTGGGCCAGGGTGATCGGTGGAATGCTCTCGGCGGTGCCGTCGCTGGAATGGGCATAAGGATGCTCGCCGTACAGGCGCTTCATCAGTTCCAGGCCCGCCAGTTTGCCGGGGTTCTGCTTCTGGTATTCGAAGCCGGCGAGCATCTGGTTCTTGATCCGGGCGAAGGAGTCGGCGGGGAAGGTCGGTTTGCCGACGACTTCGGCGAACAGCTCCAATGCCGGCTCACGCTTGTCGGCTGCGCTGAGACTGCGCAGGGACGCCACGGCCATGTCCCGATAGGCACCGTTGCCGAAGTCCGCGCCGAGGCTTTCGAAGCCTTGGGCAATGGCGCTGACGTCCTTGCCGGCCACGCCTTCGTTGAGCATGGCGTTGGTCAGCAGGGCGAGGCCGGGGGCGTCGCCGTCCTGGCTGCTGCCGGCGGCGAAGGTCAGGCGCAGGTCGAACATCGGCAATTCCCGGGCTTCGACGAACAGCACCTTGGCGCCGTCAGCGGTTGTCCAGGTTTGCACGTCGAGCTGGCGCCGACTGGGGGCCTTGTCGTTCAGTTCGGCCAGGGATTGCAGCTTGTTGCCGGACTTGGCCTTGTCCAATGCCTGGCTGGCGTTGGAGTCGCTGGACGGCGACAAGTAAAAGGCCAGGGCGCCGGCCAGGGCGATCAGTACCAGGCCGATCGGCACCAGGCGCGATGATTTGCGCTCACTCATGAGCTTTCTCCTCGGGCAGGACGTGCGCAACGCTCAGGCGCGAGCGGGTGAAATACAGCTGGGCTGCCTTCTGGATGTCTTGCGGGGTCACGCTTTGCAGTTCGGCGAGTTCGGTGTCCATCAGCTTCCAGGACAAGCCGACGGTTTCCAGCTGGCCGATGGCGGTGGCCTGGCTGGTGATCGAGTCGCGCTCATACACCAGGCCGGCGATGACCTGGGCGCGCACGCGTTCCAGTTCCTCGGCGGTCGGGGCGGTGGTTTTCAACTGCTCAAGCAAGCGCCACAAGCCTGCTTCTGCCTGGGCGAGGGTTTTGTTTTTCTGCGTGTTGGGCGTCGCCGACAAGGTGAACAACGAGTCGCCGCGGGTGAAGGCGTCGTAGCTCGACGAGCCGCCGGACACCAATTCTTCGCCGCGCTCCAGTTGGGTCGGGATCCGGCCGCTGTAGCCGCCGTCCAGCAGGGCCGAGATCAGCCGCAACGCGTTGACCGAGGCCTTGTCCGTCGCGGTGGCGATGCTCGGCACGTTGAAGGCCAGCATCACGCTGGGCAGTTGGGTCTGCACGTGCAGGGTGATCTGGCGTTCGCCGGGTTCGGCCAGTTCAAGAGGGATTTTCGCGACCGGCACCGCGCGCCGGGCAATCGGGCCGAAATAACGCTGGGCCAGGGATTTGACCTCCTCCGGCGTCACGTCGCCAACCACCACCAGGGTCGCGTTGTTCGGGGTGTACCAGGACTCGTACCAGTGACGCAGTTCCTCGACGGTCATCCGGTCCAGGTCGGCCATCCAGCCGATGGTCGGCGTGTGGTAGCCGCTGGCCGGGTAAGCCATGGCCTTGAAACGCTCGTAGGCCTTGGACATGGGCTTGTCGTCGGTGCGCATGCGGCGCTCTTCCTTGATCACCTCGATCTCGCGGCTGAATTCCTCCGGCGGCAGGCGCAGGCTGGCCATGCGATCAGCTTCCAGTTCGAAGGCCACGCCCAGGCGGTCGCGGGCCAGCACCTGGTAGTAGGCGGTGAAGTCGTCGCTGGTGAAGGCGTTCTCTTCGGCACCGAGGTCGCGCAGGATCAGCGACGCTTCGCCGGGGCCGACTTTTTCACTGCCCTTGAACATCATGTGCTCAAGGGCGTGGGACAAACCAGTCTGGCCTGGCGTTTCGTAGCTGGAACCGACCTTGTACCAGACCTGGGACACCACCACCGGCGCACGATGGTCTTCGCGCACGACGACCTTCAGGCCGTTGTCGAGGGTGAATTCATGGGTGGGTTGTGGGTCGGCAGCCAAGGCTGAAAGAGGCAGACAAACTGTGCTGAGCAGCAGGCCTGCGGCGCGGCGGGCAAGAGCATTCATTCGTGTTTAAACCTGTTGGGTTGCCTGCTAGGTCTTAGCCTCGGCAGGCGAGGAGGTGCTAGGATACTGATCCGTTTTACTGGCGGCCACGCCTATCGGGCCTTTTATCGGCCCGGGGTTGCCTGGGTTCTGCGGAGAAACCCTGGGTTTGCTCGTTGATCCCGGCGTTTTCGCCGATGATGCCGTACCAGTCCTTCGAAAAAATCGACTTTGAGGCGTCCTGGGGACGCTTCGACAAAATGTTGCGCGTGAACAAGCTGGATGAAACGCAGTCTGTTCAGCATTGAATATTTATCACCGAGGCGCCCTCGTGGCGCGTCGCTACCGTGAGATAGCCGTCCTCCATGTTTGGTTCCAACGACGACAAGAAGACCCCAGCCGCGGCTGGCGAGAAAAAAGGCCTGTTCGGATGGCTGCGCAAGAAGCCGCAGGATACCGTCGTCGAACAGCCACAAGCGCTGCCTGAGCCCGCCGCCGAGACAGTGGCCGAAGCAGCCGCGCCCATTGTCCTGCCGATCGCCGAGCCGGTGCTGCAACCGGTCGAGCCTGAGCCCGTTGCCGAGCCGATGGCCGAGCAGCCGCTGACCCCGCCCGCCGGGCAAACGCCCTGGCTGACCTTGCCGGTGGCGGAAGAGCCCGTCGCGCTGGTCGAGGAAACGGCGCCTCATATCACCCCGCCGATTCCAGCGCCGACACAGGTTGTCGAGGCGCCGGTCGTCGAAGCTTTCATCGAACCGCCAGCCGCCGTCGTTGCACCCGTGGTTGCGCCTGCCGCCCCCGAGCCGGCACCTGCCGTGCTGGAAACCATGGCCGCCGTCGAGCCCGTCCGTAGCGCTGAGGAAAACAAGGTCGGCTTCTTCGCCCGCCTCAAGCAGGGCTTGTCCAAGACCAGCGCCAGCATCGGCGAAGGCATGGCCAGCCTGTTCCTGGGCAAGAAAGTCATCGACGACGAATTGCTGGAGGACATCGAAACCCGCCTGCTGACCGCCGATGTCGGCGTCGAGGCCACCTCGGTGATTATCCAGAGCCTGACCCAGAAGGTCGCGCGCAAGCAGCTGACCGATGCCGACGCCCTGTACAAATCCCTGCAGGGCGAGCTGACCAGCCTGCTCAAGCCGGTGGAAAAGCCGCTGGTGATCGCCTCGCAGAACAAGCCATTCGTGATTCTGGTCGTTGGCGTCAATGGCGCCGGCAAGACCACCACCATCGGCAAGCTGGCCAAGAAGCTGCAGCTCGAAGGCAAGAAAGTCATGCTCGCCGCCGGCGACACCTTCCGCGCCGCCGCGGTCGAACAACTGCAAGTGTGGGGCGAGCGCAACAAGATCCCGGTGATCGCCCAACACACCGGCGCCGACTCCGCTTCGGTGATCTTCGACGCCGTGCAGGCGGCCAAGGCCCGTGGCATCGATGTGCTGATCGCCGACACCGCCGGTCGCCTGCACACCAAAGACAACCTGATGGAAGAATTGAAGAAGGTGCGCCGGGTGATCGGCAAGCTCGACGCCGACGCGCCCCACGAAGTGCTGCTGGTCCTGGACGCCGGTACTGGCCAGAACGCCATTAACCAGGCCAAGCAATTCAACCAGACCGTCGAACTGACCGGGCTGGCCCTGACCAAGCTCGACGGCACCGCCAAGGGCGGGGTGATTTTCGCCCTGGCCAAGCAATTCGGCCTGCCCATTCGCTACATCGGCGTGGGCGAAGGCATCGACGACTTGCGCACCTTTGAAGCCGAGCCCTTTGTCCAGGCACTGTTTGCCGAACGGGAGCATTCATGATTCGTTTCGAACAGGTCGGTAAACGCTATCCGAACGGTCACGTCGGCTTGCATGAGCTGAGCTTTCGGGTCCGTCGGGGCGAGTTTCTGTTTGTCACCGGCCATTCCGGTGCCGGTAAAAGCACCTTGCTGCGCCTGTTGCTGGCGATGGAGCGGCCTTCCACCGGCAAACTGCTGCTGGCCGGCCAGGACCTGAGCACCATCAGCAATGCCCAGATCCCCTACCTGCGGCGGCAGATCGGCGTGGTGTTCCAGAATCACCAGTTGCTGTTCGATCGCACGGTGTTCAACAACGTGGCGTTGCCGTTGCAGATCCTTGGCCTGTCCAAGGCCGAAATCATCAAGCGGGTGGATTCGGCCCTGGAGCGCGTGGCCCTGTCGGACAAGACCGACCTGTACCCGGGCGACCTGTCCACCGGCCAGCAACAGCGCGTCGGCATCGCCCGTGCCATCGTCCATCGCCCGGCCTTGCTGCTGGCGGACGAGCCCACCGGTAACCTCGACCCGCGCCTGGCGGCGGAAATCATGGGCGTGTTCGAAGACATCAACCGCCTGGGTACCAGTGTGCTGATCGCCAGTCACGACCTGGCCCTGATCGCCCGCATGCGTCACCGCATGCTCACCTTGCAACGCGGTCGATTGATCGGTGACGGGGAGGCTGGCGCATGAGTGCTACTCGCAGCCCGAAAGTGGCCGAACGCGTGGCCCCGAAGGCCTCCGATCCGCAGCCGCAAAAGAAAAAGCGCGACGATGACGACGGCCCGGATTTCGCCACGCTGCTGCGCGCCTGGATCGAAAGCCATCGCGCCAGCCTGCTGGACAGCCTGCGGCGCCTGGGCAAGCAGCCCATCGGCAGCTTCTTTACCTGCATGGTGATGGCGGTCGCCTTGAGCCTGCCTATGGGCCTGTCATTATTGCTGAATAATGTGGAGCGCCTGGGCGGCTCCTGGCAGCGCGCGGCGCAGATTTCCCTGTACCTGCAGATGGACGCCAGTCCCGCCGAAGGCCAGGCATTGGGTGAGCAGATCAAGGCGATGCCGGGTGTGGCTGAAGCCGAGTACATCGGCCGCGAGCAGGCGCTGGAGGAGTTCCAGCAACAGTCCGGCCTGGGCGATGCGCTCAAGGAGCTGCCGGAGAACCCGCTGCCGGGCGTGGTGCTGGTGACGCCGAACGAGGTCGACAAGCCCGCCCTTGAAGCATTAAGACAAAGACTTTCCGAGTTGCCGAAGGTACAACAGGCGCAACTTGATCTAGTCTGGGTCGAGCGTCTTGCGGCGATCCTCAAGCTCGGCGACCGGTTTGTCTTCGGTCTGACGGTGCTGCTGGTTTCTGCATTACTTTTGGTGATAGGCAATACCATTCGTCTTCATATTGAAAACCGCCGCACCGAGATAGAAGTGATTAAACTCGTCGGCGGTACGGACAGTTATGTACGCAGGCCCTTCCTTTATATGGGGGCGCTGTATGGCTTCGGTGCGGGGATTCTGTCCTGGGGCGTATTGGCGTTTGGCCTGGACTGGCTGAACGATGCGGTAGTGGGGCTGGCCGGTTTGTACGGCAGTGATTTCGCGCTGGCCGGAGTGCCAGTCGCCGACGGTCTGTCGCTCTTGCTTGGCGCGGTGCTGTTGGGTTATATCGGTGCATGGATTGCGGTCGCACGCCACTTGCGTGAGCTTGCGCCAAAATAGTGTTTTTTGCGCGTATTGACCTTTCGGTTTTTGTGGGAACTTGTCTTAGGGTTCCCGGTCAATTTTCGCAGTGCTGAACTGCACGAGTTATGTGAGTCGGAGGTTTTTTCGTATGACCACTTCTTTGCAACCTGCTTATGCTCTGGTCCCGGGTGCGAACCTGGAGGCCTATGTGCACACGGTGAACAGCATCCCCTTGCTGACGCCCGAGCAGGAGCGTGAACTGGCCGAGAGTCTCTATTATGAGCAGGATCTTGAGGCGGCTCGGCAGATGGTGCTCGCCCACCTGCGTTTTGTCGTACATATCGCCCGCAGCTATTCCGGCTACGGGCTGGCCCAGGCCGACCTGATCCAGGAAGGCAACGTCGGCCTGATGAAGGCGGTCAAGCGCTTCAACCCGGAAATGGGTGTGCGCCTGGTGTCGTTCGCCGTGCACTGGATCAAGGCGGAAATCCACGAGTTCATCCTGCGCAACTGGCGCATCGTGAAAGTCGCGACCACCAAGGCCCAGCGCAAGCTGTTCTTCAACCTGCGCAGCCAGAAGAAGCGTCTGGCCTGGCTGAACAACGAAGAAGTCCACCGCGTGGCTGAAAGCCTGGGCGTAGAGCCTCGGGAAGTGCGCGAGATGGAAAGCCGCCTGACCGGCCATGACATGGCCTTCGACCCGGCCGCCGAAGCGGACGACGACAGCGCTTTCCAATCGCCGGCCAACTACCTGGAAGACCACCGGTATGACCCGGCGCGTCAACTGGAAGACGCCGACTGGAGCGACAACTCCAACACCAACCTGCACGAAGCTCTGGAAGTGCTGGACGAACGCAGCCGCGACATCCTCTACCAGCGCTGGCTGGCCGAGGAAAAAGCCACGCTGCACGACCTGGCGCAGAAGTACAACGTGTCGGCCGAGCGGATTCGCCAGCTCGAGAAGAGCGCGATGAACAAGCTCAAGGTGTCGATTGCGGCTTGACGACGGTAACGCCTAAGAAAACGCCCCGATCAGCGATGATCGGGGCGTTTTTGTTTGTGTGGGCAAAACCTCTGATGTGATCGTTCCCACGCTCTGCGTGGGAACGCATCCTGTGACGCTCCGCGTCACGCTTTGGGACGCGGAGCGTCCCGTGCTGCATTCCCACGCGGAGCGTGGGGACGATCATAAAGCGGGTGGCTATTGCGCCCAAGGCACCCGCCGCGAACGATCGAGCTCCAACAGGTAGCTGTCACCCCCCAGCTGGCTCATCTGCTGGCGAATCCAGCCCGCCCGCCGTAGCACATAGGGGCTCGGTCGGCTGGCGCTCCATTTCCGCGGGTTGGGCAATACCGCCGCCAGCAGGCTGGCCTGTTGCCGGGACAAGGCGTCGGCGCTGGTGCGGAAGTGATGGCGTGCTGCTGCTTCCGCCCCGAACACACCGTCATCCCACTCGACGCTGTTGAGATACACCTCAAGGATCCGCTGCTTGGGCCAGAGCACTTCGATCAGCGCGGTGAACCAGGCCTCCAGGCCTTTGCGCAGCCAGCTGCGGCCCGACCACAGGAACAGGTTCTTGGACACTTGCTGGCTGAGGGTGCTGGCGCCGCGAATCGAACCGCCACGCCCATTGTGAGCGAAGGCGGCCTGGATCGCGCCAATGTCGAAGCCCCAGTGCTCGGGGAATTTCTGATCTTCACCAGCGATCACCGCCACCTTGAGGCTGTCGGAAATCCGGTCCCAAGGCTGCCAGGTGCGTTGCAGGTCGATCGGCTCACCGCCGAACCAGGATTCAACCTTGCGCTCGATCATCAGCGCCGTGAACGGCGGCGGCACCACGCGAAACAGCAGCACCAGCAAGACGCTGCCGACGGCGAACCAGAGCAGGGCTTTAAGGAATCGTCGAAACAATAAACGCAGCATAGAGATGGCTTGGCCGAACCCGTCGAGCGGGCCATTATACAGACCCTGTCCACCGAGTCTGACTGGAGTTCCCATGTTGCGTAGCTTTCTGATGCTGGCGGCTTTTTTCGGTTTCACGGGCGTGGCGCTGGGGGCATTTGCCGCCCATGGCCTGAAAAATCGCCTGAGCGCCGATTACCTGGCGATTTTCCACACCGGTGTCACCTACCAACTGGTGCATACCCTGGCGTTGCTGGGCGTTGCGTTGCTGGCCACGCACATTCCCGGACGCGTCGTCACTTGGGCCGGGATTTCGTTTGTCGTCGGCATCCTGTTGTTCTCCGGCAGTCTGTATCTGTTGACCCTTACCGGCATCAGCAAGCTGGGCATCATCACCCCGTTGGGTGGCGTGGCGTTCCTGATCGGCTGGTTGTGCCTGGGGCTTGCCGCCTGGCGGCTGGGCTGACCTGCCGGTCCATTTCATGACGAATGGCTTGGGTCGCCCAGACTGATCGGGCTAGAATGCCAGCCCCTAAAAATGATGGCGGCATCCGGCATGCGCATTCAGTTGAACGGCGAACCCCTTGAACTGCCCGACGGTGAAACCGTTGCGGCCCTGCTGACCCGTCTGGAACTCGCTGGACGTCGCGTCGCGGTGGAGCTCAATCTGGATATCGTCCCGCGCAGCCTGCACGCCGAAACCACGTTGAACGACGGCGATTCGGTCGAAGTGGTCCACGCCATCGGTGGTGGCTAGTCGCCTCGGTTTCGCAGCATTTCGCAAGAACCTCACCCCAACAGAGGATTTCCCATGAGCATTGTTCGTAGCGACAAGCCCTTCGTCCTGGCCGGTCGTACCTACCAGTCGCGCTTGCTGGTAGGCACCGGCAAATACCGCGACATGGAAGAAACCCGCCTGGCCATCGAGGCCTCGGGCGCCGAGATCGTGACCGTCGCCGTGCGCCGGACCAACATCGGCCAGAACCCGGGCGAACCGAACCTGCTGGATATCCTGCCGCCGGATCGCTACACCATCCTGCCGAACACCGCCGGTTGCTTCGACGCCATCGAGGCCGTGCGCACCTGCCGCCTGGCCCGTGAACTGCTCGATGGCCACAACCTGGTGAAGCTGGAAGTGCTGGCGGACCAGAAAACCCTGTTTCCCAACGTGATCGAGACCCTCAAGGCCGCCGAAACCCTGGTCAAGGAAGGTTTCGACGTGATGGTCTACACCAGCGATGACCCGATCATCGCCCGTCAACTGGCGGAAATCGGCTGCATCGCGGTCATGCCGCTGGCCGGCCTGATCGGCACTGGCCTGGGGATCTGCAACCCGTACAACCTGCAGATCATCCTGGAAGAAGCCAAGATCCCGGTGTTGGTGGATGCCGGTGTCGGCACCGCCTCCGACGCCACGATCGCCATGGAGCTGGGTTGCGAAGCGGTGCTGATGAACTCGGCCATCGCCCACGCCCAGCAGCCGGTCCTGATGGCCGAAGCCATGAAGCACGCCATCGTCGCCGGTCGCCTGGCGTACCTCGCCGGCCGCATGCCGAAAAAACTTTACGCCAGCGCCTCCTCGCCGCTGGATGGTCTGATCAAGTAAGAGCCATTGATGACTGAATCGAACGACACGCCGGTCCTGCCGGAAGAAGGCGAAGAGCGCCAGCACCGCCGCATCAAGAGTTTCGTGATGCGCGCCGGGCGCATGACCGAAGGCCAGCAGCGCGGCCTGGAGCAGGGCGCGCCGCTGTTTGTCCTGCCCCTGGCCGATGCGCCGGTGGATTTTGACCAGGTGTTCGGCCGCTCGGCCCCGCGCTCGCTGGAAATCGGCTTCGGCATGGGGCACTCGTTGCTGGAAATGGCCGCCGCTTCGCCGGAGCAGGATTTCATCGGGGTGGAAGTCCACCGTCCCGGTGTCGGTGCGCTGCTCAACGGCGTGCTGACCCAAGGGCTGACCAACCTGCGGGTCTACGATTGCGACGCCATCGAAGTGCTCAACCGCTGCGTGGCCGACAACAGTCTCGACCGGCTGATGCTGTTCTTCCCGGATCCTTGGCACAAAAGCCGGCACCACAAGCGCCGTATCGTCCAGGCGTCGTTCGCTGAACTGGTGCGCAGCAAGTTGAAGGTCGGCGGTGTGCTGCACATGGCCACCGACTGGGAACCCTACGCCGAGTACATGCTGGAAGTGATGAACGTCGCCCCGGGCTATCGCAACCTGGCCGAAGACGGCAAGTGCGTGCCACGCCCGGCCGAACGGCCGATCACCAAGTTCGAGCGCCGTGGCGAACGGCTGGGGCATGGGGTTTGGGATTTGAAGTTCGAGAAGGTGGCGTAAAACCCGAAGATCCTGTTGAAATGGGATCTCCTGTGGGAGCGAGCTTGCTCGCGATGGCGGCATAGCAGTCAACATTGATGTTGGATGTTATGGCCCCATCGCGAGCAAGCTCGCTCCCACATTTGTTTTGTGGTGTCTGAGGGATCAGCGCCGATCCGCCACCACGCCAATCAACACCAGCACCACCAACAACACCGGCGCCAGGCTGTAGTTGTTGAACTGGCTCAAGCCCCTGACGATCCATGGCGTGGCATAGATCAGCGCCGCACCGCTGCCGATCATGCACAGCAGGGCGATCAAGGGGACGCGCAAGGCGCCGGCGATGCTGCCCAGGCGTTGGTCGACCCAGCCCTTGATGTCGGCACCAAACAGCACCAGCAGGCAGCCTACCAATGCCAGGGAGATTTCCGACAGGTTGCTGCGGCTCCAGCGGGACACGGTGGCCAGCAGGTCGAGTACCAGATCCATTCGATTTCCTTGTGTTGATCAGCTCAGAAATGTCTGCAGCAAGTCATTGAGAAACAGCTGTCCGCGCTCGGTGGCCGCCAGACGTGTCGGTTCGACCTGCAACAACCCGCTTTGTTCGGCCTCGCGCCGGCCTTCGGCCAGGCTTTGCAGGGGCAACCCGGTGCGTTCCGGGTACAGCCGCGCGTCCACGCCTGCGGTCAGGCGCAGGGCGTTCATCAGGAACTCGAACGGCAGTTCTTCATTGGCCAGGGTTTTCTCGCCAGCCTGGAAGCTTTTGGCCGGATTGAGATAGTCCTTGGGCAGTCGGGTCTTCCAGGTGCGCACGATGCGCCCGTCCGGATGGCTGAGCTTGCCGTGGGCGCCGGCGCCGATGCCGATGAAGTCGCCGAAGCTCCAGTAGTTGAGGTTATGCCGCGCCGCCCGGCCGGGCTGGGCGTAGGCCGAGACTTCGTATTGGGCGTAGCCGTGTTCGGCCAGCAAGGCCTGCCCGGCTTCCTGGATATCCCACAGCGTGTCGTCTTCGGGCAAGGTCGGCGGTTGGTTCCAGAACACCGTGTTCGGTTCCAGCGTCAACTGGTACCAGGACAGGTGGGTCGGCTTCAAGGCAATGGCCTGGCGCAGGTCGCTCAAGGCGTCGTCGAGGGACTGGTCGGGCAGCCCATGCATCAGGTCCAGGTTGAAGTTGTCGAACCCGGCCTGGCGGGCCATGCCGGCGGCGCGTACCGCTTCGTCACCGTTATGGATGCGCCCCAGGGCTTCGAGCTTGGCCTGCTGGAAGCTCTGGATGCCGATGGACAGGCGATTGATGCCCAGGGCCCGGTAAGCGACGAACTTTTCTTGCTCGAACGTGCCGGGGTTGGCTTCCAGGGTGATTTCGATGTCCTGGGCGAAGGGGATCCGCGCCTCGACACCCTTGAGCAACCGGCCCAGGGCCTGGGCACTGAACAGGCTTGGCGTACCGCCGCCGAAGAAGATCGAGCTCAGTTCGCGGCCATGAACCCCGTGCAGGTCCTGATCGAGATCGGCCAGCAAAGCGTCGACGTATTCCTCCTCCGGCAGCTGTGGACTGGCGGTGTGGGAGTTGAAGTCGCAATAGGGGCATTTGCGCACGCACCACGGGATGTGGATGTACAACGCCAGGGGCGGCAGCACCGGCAGCGGCGCCCGAGGCGTTTGTGCACCGCCATGGATCAGGGGTGCGGGGGCGTCGTCGGTCATTGCAGGCCCAGGCGTTGACGCAGCAGGGCCATGGCGCGGGCGCGGTGGCTCAGTTGGTTCTTTTCCACCGGCCCCAGCTCGGCGCTGGAGCAATTGCGCTCAGGGACCCAGAACAGCGGGTCATAGCCAAAACCGTGCTCGCCGCTGGCTTCGGTGAGAATGCGTCCGTGCCACAGGCCTTCGCAGAGGATCGGCAGCGGATCATCGGCATGCCGGACCAGGGCCAGCACACACACGAACTGCGCGCCGCGCTCGGCTTCGGGCACGTCCTTGAGGGCATCGAGCAGCTTGGCGTTGTTCGCAGCGTCTCCTTTGCCGTCAGCGTAACGGGCCGAGTAAATGCCCGGTGCGCCGCCGAGGAAGTCCACGGCCAGCCCGGAATCGTCGGCGAGCGCCGGCAGGCCCGAGATGCGTGCGGCATTGCGGGCCTTGAGGATGGCGTTCTCGACGAACGACAGGCCGGTCTCTTCCGGTTCCACCTGGCTGAATTCGCCAATCGAGCGCAACTGCACCGACCCGCCGAGCATGGCCTGCAGTTCCTTGAGTTTGCCGGCGTTGTGGCTGGCCAGTACGAGTTGGGTGAGGTTCATCATTCGCCGGGGAACAGTTCCTGGTTGAAGTTGAGGGTGTTGATCTTGTCGCCGGTTTGCACCTTGATCTCGAAGGTACGAGTTTCCTGCTGGGGTACCGGATACTGGGCGATGTAGTAGATCGCGCCTTGCTCGGTCACCTGCTTGAATTTCAGCGGGATGCTCTGGCTGGTGAGGTCTTTCACCGTGCCGCTGACCTGGGCCATCAAGGGCTTGCCATCCTTGAGCACCGAGACGTTGATCACACCCTGTTGCTTGCTGCGGATCAGCTCGGCGCCCTTGGCGATATCTGGCGTCAGGAAGGTGGAGTTGAACGTGTTGTAGTGCACGGTGATATCACCGAACACTTCCTTGCGTTCGCCCTTGATGACGTCGGCGGCCATGGCGCCCACGCTCAGGCAAGCGGTGATGAGAAACAACGCTAGACGTTTCATGTCGTGCTCCTGGTGAGGCCGGGGCTTACACCGCGACCTGGTAATCGGCAAGGCCTGGGCTGCTGACCCGATAGATGCCTATTTCACCTAACAGATTAGGCCATAGCTTGCTGGCCCACCCGTGGCGGTGCTGCTGGTCCACGGCCAGGCGATCGATGACCTTGGCTTCACGTTCGCGGCACAGCGCTTCGAAATCCTTGAAGGTGCAGAAGTGGATGTTCGGCGTGTTGTACCAGGTGTAGGGCAGGAAATCCGACACCGGCATGCGTCCCTTGCTCGCCAGGTACCAGCGGCAACGCCAATGCCCGAAGTTGGGGAAGGTGATGATGCACTGGCGCCCGACCCGCAGCATTTCGTCGAGGATCTTGTCCGGGTAGTGCACCGCTTGCAGGGCTTGGGTCATGACCACGATGTCGAAGCTGTTGCTGGCGAAGTTGCCCAGGCCCTTGTCCAGGTCCTGCTCGATGACGTTGATGCCCTTGGCGACGCACTCGGCAATGTTGTCCGGGTCGTTTTCCAGGCCGTAGCCGGTCACTTGCTTGTTGTCCCGCAGCCAGGTCAGCAGTTCGCCGTTGCCGCAGCCCAGATCGAGCACGCGGCTGCCGGCGGGGATCCATTCCTGGATGATGTCCAGATCGGCTCTCATGGCGTCCTCACAGCGTTATACGGTTCATGTAGTTGCCGAACGCCTGCAGGTAGCGCGGGATCGGGATCAAAAAGGCGTCGTGGCCCTGGGGCGCGTCGATTTCCAGGTAGCAGACATCCTTGCGCGCGGCCATCAGTGCGTCCACCAGCTCCCGCGAGCGCGCCGGGGAGAAGCGCCAGTCGGTGGTGAACGACATCACGCAGAACTTGGCGGTGGCCTTGGCGAAAGTTTTCGCCAGGTCATCGTCGAAGTTCGCCGCCGGATCGAAGTAGTCCAGGGCCTTGGTCATCAACAGGTAGGTGTTGGCGTCGAAACGCCCGGAGAATTCTTCACCCTGATAGCGCAGGTAGCTCTCGACTTGGAATTCGACGCTGTGGAAGTCGTAGTTGAGCTTTTCGCTCTTGAGGCCGCGGCCGAATTTCTCGCCCATGGAGTCGTCGGACAGGTAGGTGATGTGCCCGACCATCCGCGCCAGCATCAGCCCGCGCTTGGGGATCACGCCGTGTTCCTGGAACGAACCGCCGTGGAATTCGGGGTCGGTGAGGATCGCCTGGCGCGCCACTTCGTTGAAGGCGATGTTTTGCGCCGACAGCTTGGGGGCCGAGGCGATTGCCAGGCAGTGGCGCACGCGGTCCGGGTAAGTGATGGTCCATTGCAGGGCCTGCATGCCTCCCAGGCTGCCGCCGATCACGGCGGCCCACTGGCCGATACCGAGGCGATCGGCCAGGCGGGCCTGGCTGTGGACCCAGTCTTCCACGGTCAGCACCGGGAAATCGGCGCCGAAGGGCTTGCCGGTGTCCGGGTTGAGGCTGCTGGGGCCGGTGGAGCCGTTGCAGCCGCCCAGGTTGTTCAGGCTGACCACGAAGAACTTGCTGGTGTCGATGGGCTTGCCCGGGCCGATGCAACTGTCCCACCAACCGGGCTTGCGGTCGTCGATGCTGTGGTAGCCGGCGGCGTGGTGATGCCCCGACAAGGCGTGGCAAATCAGCACGGCATTGCTCGCCGTGGCATTGAGGGTGCCGTAGGTTTCGTAGATCAGGTCATAGGCTGGCAACGAACGACCGCAGGCCAGGGCCAGGGGCTCGCTGAAATGCGCCGTTTGCGGCGTCACCAGACCAACGGAATCGGGGGGAAAGGCAGCTGGCATCGACCCTGCTCGCGTTGAAATGAGGCGTAAGTCTAAAGACCGCTGTGGCGGGCGGCAAGCAAAGGCGCAACCAGGGGATACAACGGTTGCGAGGGGATTTATTTGTGGCGAGGGGATTTATCCCCGCTGGGCTGCGAAGCAGCCCTGAAACCTGAGTATGTGGAGTATCAGACTGACCGAGCTGTCTGCTTTGGGGCCGCTTCGCGGCCCAGCGGGGATAAATCCCCTCGCCACAGACAGTTCTTTTGCCACAGAGAGCAGAGCTGGGGGCGTCAGATCAGCAGCCGCAGGATTTCCGGCATCATGGTCATCGCCGCCAGGTTGTTGATCACCAGCATGTCGATGAGCTTGAGCACCATGAACGCCAGGATCGGCGAGATATCCAGGCCGCCCAGGTTCGGCACGATGCGACGGAACGGCGCCAGGGCCGGCTCGCAGATCTGGTTCACCAGCTCGGCGCCCGGGTTATGGCTGCCTGGTGCGACCCAGGACAGGATCACGCTGATGATCAGGGCGAAGAAGAAAATCTTCAGGAACAGCGCGGTGACGCCAATGAGCGACCAGATCAGCAATTGCAGCGGGTTGCCGGTGGTGCCGTAGGTCAGCAGCAGGGTCAGGGCCATCAGCGCCATTTGCACGAGGATCGCCAGGACCAGCGACGACATGTCCAGGCCGAACAGGCTCGGGATGATCCGCCGCAGTGGCTTGAGCAGCGGCTGGGTGGCCTTGACGATGAACTGGCACAGCGGGTTGTAGAAGTTGGCGCGCACCAGTTGCAGCACGAAACGCAGCAGTACGATCAGTAAGTACAGGCTGCCGAGGGTTTGCAGCACGTAGACCGCTGCAGTGTTCAATCCAATCATGAATGGCTCCTTATTGGCCCAGTTGTTCGGCCATTTCGGCCGAGCGGTGCGCGGCGGCGCCGAGTGCTTTTTCCACCAGGGCTTCGAAGCCCCCGGCCTGGAACGATTTGATGGCCGCTTCGGTGGTGCCGGCCGGCGAGGTCACGCGACGACGCAGCTCGGCCGCATCGACATCGCTCGACACCGCCATGTGCGCGGCACCGAGGGCGGTCTGCAAGGTCAACTGGGCGGCGGTTTCCCGGGTCAGGCCAAGTTTTTCGCCAGCGGCGGTCATGGCTTCGATCAGCAGGAAAAAGTACGCCGGGCCGGAGCCGGAGACGGCGGTGACCGCGTCCAGTTGCTGTTCGGTGTCCAGCCACAGGGCCAGGCCGACGGCCGACAGCAGCGTTTCGGCCTGCTGGCGTTGCTCGGCGGTCACGCCTGGCGTGGCGAACAGGCCGCTGACGCCCTGGCGCAGCAGTGCCGGCGTGTTGGGCATGCAGCGTACGATCGGCTGCTCGCCGAGCCAGTTGTTCATGCTGGCGCAGGTGATGCCGGCGGCAATCGACACCACCAGTTGATGGGGGTTGAGGCTGGGGCGAAGGGCTTCGCAGACAGTTTTCATCGCTTGCGGCTTGACCGCCAGCACGATGACGTCGGCACCGTCGATGGCCTGGGCATTGTCGGCGAAGGTTTCGATGCCGTGCTCGGCACTCACTCGGGTGCGGGTCTCTTCACCCGGATCGCTGGCGCGGATCAGCGAAGCGTCCAGGCCCTTGGCCCGCAGGCCGCCGATCAGACTGGCGGCCATGTTGCCGGCGCCTATGAAGGCAATACGCGTGTTGCTCATGACAGGTCCTTATAAAGAGATGAGTCGGTCATGGTTCAGGATTGACCGTAGTCGCGGGCACCAAACAGGGCAGTACCGATGCGCACCCAGGTGGCGCCTTGGGCAATGGCCGACTCGAGGTCGTGGCTCATGCCCATGGAAAGCGTGTCCAGCGGCAGTGCCAGGCTGGCTTGCAGGCGTTGAACGGCGGCGAAGGCTGCATCCTGGGCGGTACGTTCTTCGGTGGGTTCGGGAATCGCCATCAGCCCGCGCAGCTTCAGGCGCGGCAAAGCGCTGATGGCGCTGGCCAGGGCGGGCAGGTCCGCCGGGGTGCAGCCGGATTTGCTGGCTTCACCGCTGACGTTGACCTGGATACAGATGTTCAGCGGCGGCAACTCGGTCGGGCGCTGCTCGGACAGGCGCTGTGCAATTTTCAAGCGATCCACGGAATGCACCCAGTCGAAGTGTTCGGCGATAGCACGCGTCTTGTTCGATTGAATGGGGCCGATGAAGTGCCAGATCAAGGGCAGGTCGGTCAATTCGGCCTGTTTGCCCAGGGCCTCTTGCAGGTAGTTCTCGCCGAAGTCCCGCAGGCCGGCGGCATAGGCTTCACGCAGGGCCTGGGCAGGCTTGGTCTTGCTCACGGCCAGCAGTTGGACACTGCCTTCGGTACGTTGGGCGGTCTGCTCCGCCGTGCGGATGCGCGAACTAACCTGAGCAATGTTGTCTGCTATCGTGGACATAAAGGAAGCGCCAGCGGTGAGGTTCGCGGCATTCTACTGGAATTGAGGAGCGCTATGGATATCACTGAACTGCTGGCGTTCAGCGCCAAACAGGGGGCGTCGGACCTGCACCTGTCCGCCGGGCTGCCGCCGATGATCCGCGTGGATGGCGATGTACGGCGGATCAACCTGCCGGCGCTGGACCACAAGCAGGTCCATGAACTGATCTACGACATCATGAACGACCGGCAACGGGTGGATTACGAAAAGTTTCTGGAGACCGACTTTTCCTTCGACGTGCCGGGTGTCGCGCGATTCCGGGTCAACGCCTTCAATCAGAATCGCGGCGCGGGGGCGGTGTTCCGGACCATTCCGTCGAAAGTCCTGACCATGGAAGACCTGGGGATGGGCGAGGTGTTTCGCAAGGTGACCGAATCGCCGCGCGGGCTGGTGCTGGTGACCGGGCCGACCGGTTCGGGCAAGTCCACCACCCTGGCGGCCATGATCGACTACCTCAACAGCCATAAGCACCATCACATCCTCACCATCGAAGACCCTATCGAATTCGTTCACGAGCCGCGCAAGTGCCTGATCAACCAGCGCGAGGTGCACCGCGATACCCAAAGTTTCTCCACGGCCCTGCGTTCAGCCCTGCGGGAGGATCCGGACGTGATCCTGGTGGGCGAGATGCGCGATCTGGAAACCATCCGCCTGGCGCTGACCGCCGCCGAAACCGGGCACCTGGTGTTCGGCACCTTGCACACCACCTCGGCGGCCAAGACCATCGACCGGGTGGTGGACGTGTTTCCCGGTGACGAGAAATCCATGGTTCGCTCGATGTTGTCGGAGTCGTTGCAGGCGGTGATTTCCCAGACGTTGATCAAGAAAATCGGTGGGGGCCGGATTGCCGCGCACGAGATCATGCTGGGCACCTCGGCCATTCGGAACCTGATCCGCGAAGACAAAATCGCGCAGATGTACTCATCGATCCAGACCGGCGGTTCGCTGGGGATGCAGACGCTGGATATGTGTTTGAAGGACTTGGTGAGCAAAGGCTTGATCAGTCGTGAGCATGCGCGGGAGAAGGCGCGGACGCCGGATAACTTCTAGAGGGGCAAGCGGTGTGACCTGTGGCGAGGGGATTTACCTGTGGCGAGGGGATTTATCTGTGGCGAGGGGATTTATCCCCGCTGGGGCGCGAAGCGCCCCCCAACAATATAAGGCTTTCACCTTTATTTCAGGCTGGCCATTTGGGGCTGCTTCGCAGCCCAGCGGGGATAAATCCCCTCGCCACAGGGGGCCAGTGAGTTCTTCAGCTCAGCGCTGAACCACGCGCAGCGCACCTGGCTCTTTGGGCAGCACTCGCTTGGCGACCACGTAGTGGGTGTCCCAGTACGGCTTGTTCAAGGTGTCGATGGTCACCGACTTGCCACGGCGTGGGGCGTGGATGAAACGGTCGTTGCCCAGGTAGATGGCCACGTGGTTGACCCGGCGGCTCTTGAGCTTGAAGAAGATCAGGTCGCCGGGCTTGAGATCCTTGCGCTCGACCTTCTCACCGTGACCGGCGGCCATGGCGTTGGACGTGCGCGGCAGGTCGAACGTGGCGTCGTTGAAGGCGTATTTCACCAACCCGCTGCAATCGAAGCCTTTACTTGGGCTGCTGCCGCCCCAACGATAGGGTGTGCCGAGTACATTCACGGCGCGGCTCAGCACGTTGCTGCTCGCTTTGGTCGCCATGGGCGGCACCAGCTTGCTGTTGGCCGTGCCCACGCGCTGGACGCTTGGCTTGTTCTTGCTCGAAGGAGCAGAAACATGGGATTTCGGGGTGTAGCCGTTGACGTTGGGAAGACGTTGCTCACGATTGGTGGCGTGGGCGGCCAGTGGCAATAATAGGCAAATGGTTAGCCATGTCTTGAAAAATGGACGCATTAGGCAAGGCTCTTAAAGGTTAGCGCGCAACTTTATAACAGCTTTTTTTGCCATTCCGAGGCCGTTTGTCGATTCGAAACCCAGCGTAAACCCTGCACAATGGCGACAATTGGGCTTGATTGTCCGACAGAACCCCCGTGACACGGGGGTTTCCCCGGTTCGCGTCGTCCAGGACCGCTTGTCGGCGAGACACAAAAAAGTCACAAAAAGTCCGAACAAATTTTTCTATCGAGGCAAAAGAGGCCATTCATGAACAGCTATCAGCAGGACGCAATCCGCGATACCCACAGCAAAGTCATTGGGTATCTGCTGTGGATTTTCGGTTTTACCGGCGCCCACCGTTTCTATTACGGAAAACCGGTCACAGGCACGATCTGGTTCTTCACCTTCGGCCTGCTGGGCATCGGTTGGCTGATCGACCTGTTCCTGATCCCGTCCA
Organism: Pseudomonas sp. NFACC24-1; assembly: GCF_900115235.1. Lineage (NCBI taxonomy): Bacteria > Pseudomonadati > Pseudomonadota > Gammaproteobacteria > Pseudomonadales > Pseudomonadaceae > Pseudomonas > Pseudomonas sp. NFACC24-1. Next base: position 64,251 of record NZ_FOVS01000013.1, on the reverse strand, counting down.
TGGACCGCGAGGCGGACCTGCGTTTCACCCCAGGGCCGATCGAGTACAGCGTGGCGTGGATTCTGCTGACGTTTCTCGGGGTGCTGGGCGTACACCGGATGTATCAGGGCAAGTGGATCAGCGGGATTATTTACCTGCTGACCGGCGGGGTGTTTTTTCTCGGGGTGCTGTATGACTTCTGGACATTGAACGATCAGGTGTCGATTCGTAATGCGCAGAAGCGGGGGGCTTTTCACTAAGTCGGCTAGACCGAGTCGCCTGCATTCGCGAGCAAGCCCGCTCCCACACGGGATCCGTTGTGAACACATGATGTGTGAACACCTCAGATCCAATGTGGGAGCGGGCTTGCTCGCGAAGCAGGCGACGCGGTATCAGGCCTGGTGAGTGATCCGCCCATCCATCAGGGTATAGCGCACCACCCCCGGCAGGCTGTGACCGAGGAACGGGCAGTTGTCGCCCTTGGAGCGCCAGGCTTCGCCGGCCACGGTGGATGCGGCTGGGTCGAACAGCACCAGGTCCGCCGCGGCGCCCACCGCCAGTTTCCCCGCTGGCAATTGCAGCGCCTGGGCCGGGCCGGCGCTCAGGCGGGCCAGCAAGGTCGGCAGGTCCAGCAAGCCGTCTTCCACCAGCGTCAGGCCCAGCGGCAGCAGCAATTCGACGCTGCTGATGCCCGGCTCGGTGGCGCCGAACGGGGCCAGCTTGGCATCACGCTCGTGGGGTTGGTGATGGCTGGAGATGGCTGAGATCACCCCGCACTTCACCGCCTCGCGCAGGCCATCGCGGTCGGCGCGGGTGCGCAGCGGCGGCTGGACGTGGTAGACGCTGTTGAAGTCGATCAGCGCCTCGTCGGTCAGGATCAACTGGTACAGCGCCACATCGGCGGTGACCGGCAAGCCGCGGGCCTGGGCCTGGGCGATCAACGCCGCGCCGCGGGCGCTGGTCAGCTGGCTGAAGTGGGCGCGCACGCCGCTTTGTTCCACCAACAGCAGGTCCCGGGCCAGGGCCACGGTCTCGGCGGTTTCCGGGATGCCCGGCAGGCCGAGGAAGCTGGCGGTCGGGCCTTCGTGGGCCAGGCCACCTTCGGCCAGGTCGTGATCCTGGGAGTTGAAGATCACCGTCAGGCCGAAGGTCGCCGCGTATTCCAGGGCGCGGCACAGGGTGCGGGTGTTGCGGAAACTGTTCAGGCCGTTGCCGAACGCCACGCACCCGGCGTCCCGCAGGGCGATGAGTTCGGCCAGTTGCTCGCCGTCGAGGCCTTTGCTCAGTGCGCCGATCGGGAAGACCTTGGTGTTGCCGGCTTCGCGGGCGCGGTCGAGGATCAGTTCGGCCACGGCCGAGGTGTCCAACACCGGTTTGGTCTGCGGAGGGCAGCACAGGCTGGTCACGCCACCGGCGGCAGCAGCCCGGGTTTCGCTGACGATGCTGCCTTTGCGGCTGTAGCCCGGTTCGCGCAGGGCGACGTTCAGGTCCACCAGGCCAGGCGCGGCCACCAGGCCCTGGGCGTCGAGGATTTCAGCCGCCACGAAACCGGTGGGCGCGGCGCCCAGGGCGACGATCTTGCAGGCATCGATATGAATGTCAGTCACTTGATCCAGGCCACTGGCTGGATCGATCACGCGTGCGCCGAGAATGCTGAGCTTCACTGGGCGTTCTCCTGGTCGAATTGGCGCTGGGCCGTTTGCCCGCTCATGGCCATGGACAGCACGGCCATGCGGATGGCGATGCCGTAGGTCACCTGGTTGAGAATCACCGAGTGCGGGCCGTCGGCCACCGCCGACTCGATCTCCACGCCGCGGTTGATCGGCCCCGGGTGCATGACGATGGCATCCGGCTTGGCCCCGGCCAGCCGGGCGGTGGTCAGGCCGAACAGGCGGTAGAACTCGCCTTCGCTGGGCAGCAGGCCGCCGGTCATGCGCTCGCGTTGCAGGCGCAGCATGATCACCACGTCCACATCCTTGAGGCCTTCGGTCATGTCGGTGTAGACCTTCACGCCGTATTGCTCGACGCCGATGGGCAGCAGGGTTTTCGGCGCGATCACGCGGATGTCCGGGCAACCGAGGGTCTTGAGGGCCAGCATGTTCGAGCGGGCGACCCGCGAGTGCAGGATGTCGCCGACGATGGCCACCGACAGGTTTTCGAAGCTGCCTTTGTGTCGACGGATGGTCAGCATGTCGAGCATGCCCTGGGTCGGGTGGGCGTGACGGCCGTCGCCGCCGTTGATGATCGCCACTTGCGGGCACACGTGTTCGGCAATGAAGTGCGCTGCGCCGGAGTCGCCGTGGCGCACGACGAACATGTCGGCGGCCATGGCTTCGAGGTTGCGCAAGGTGTCGAGCAGGGTTTCGCCCTTGCTCGCCGAGGACGTGGACACGTTCAAGGTGATCACGTCCGCCGACAGGCGCTGGGCCGCCAGTTCGAAGGTGGTGCGGGTGCGGGTGGAGTTTTCGAAGAACACGTTGCACACGGTCTTGCCGCGCAGCAACGGGACTTTCTTCACCGCCCGGGCACCGACTTCGAGGAACGAGTCGGCAGTGTCGAGGATTTCCGTCAACAGCTCGCGGCGCAGGCCGTCGAGGGACAGGAAGTGCCGCAGCTGGCCCTGATCGTTGAGCTGCAGCGGGCGCTTGGTTTCGAGAGGCGTCATCGCGATGGACTCTTACAAGGGCAGTTAAAGGGCAAGGTCTTGCAGTTCGAGTTGCAGCGGCGACGGCCCGGAGAGCTTGACCCGCTCATGGGCGGCCAGCGTCAGCGTCGCGCCGACCACGTTCGGCCGGATCGGCAGCTCGGCGGCGTCCAGGTCCAGCAGGCACACCAGCGTCACGCTGGCCGGGCGACCGTAGTCGAACAGTTCGTTCATGGCGGCGCGGATGGTCCGGCCGCTCATCAGCACGTCGTCGATCAGCACCAGGTGCTGGCCTTCGATCTCGAACGGCAGCGCCGAGGGGCGCACTTGCGGGTGCAGGCCGTTCTGGCTGAAGTCGTCGCGGTAGAAGGACACATCCAGGGTGCCCAGCGGCGATTGGCTGCCCAGTGCTTCGAGCAAGGCCTGGGCGACCCAGACGCCACCGGTGCGAATGCCGATGTAGCGCGGTTCGCTGATGCCGCGTTGTTCCAGGTGTGCCGTGAGACGAATCGCCATCTGGCTGATCAGTTCGGCAGGATTGGGCAGGCTCATGCTGGCTCCTTCAGGTTCCCGGGCCGGTGGTGAGTGGCGCGGCTTATCGCTAAAAGAAAGCGCCTTGGCGGCGCTTTGTAAAAAATCAGGTTTCGAACAGGGCGGCGTTGGCGTCGAGCCAGCCTTGCAGCAGCAGGGCGGCGGCGATGGCGTCCACCGGATTGTCGCGGTAGCTGCCTTTCTGCCCGCCGCGCACCAGGCGCTCGCCCTTGGCCTCGAAGGTGGTCAGGCGTTCGTCATGGGTATAGAAAGGCAGGTTGTAGCGGCCATTGAGCCGGCGGGCGAACTTTTCGGCGCGCAGGCACATGTCGCTGGGCGTGCCGTCCATGTTCAGCGGCAGGCCGACCACCACGGCATCAGGTTTCCACTCCTTGATCAGCGCTTCGACCTGGTTCCAGTCCGGAACACCGTTCTGCGCCTTCAAGGTGCACAACTCGCGGGCCTGGCCGGTAATGACCTGGCCGACCGCTACGCCGATCTGTTTGGTGCCGTAATCGAAGCCCAGCAGCAAGCGCAGGGCCATCAGGCGTGTCCTGCCTGGCTGGTGAGCAGGCTGAGGTTGACCCCCAGCCGGCTGGCCGCCGCTTCCAGGCGCAATTCGCTGCTGGTGTTGAACAGGATGTCGGCGTCGAACGGGCAGGTCAGCCAGGCGTTGTCGGCCAGCTCGGCTTCCAGTTGCCCGGGTTCCCAACCGGCATAGCCGAGGGCGATCAGGCTTTTCTCCGGGCCGACACCGTCGGCGATGGCGAACAGCACGTCCTGGGAGGTGGACAGCGACAAGCCGTCCAGGTCCACCGTGGCCTGGTATTTGGGGCCCGACGGATGGAGCACGAAGCCGCGGTCGGTCTGCACCGGGCCGCCGATGAAAATCGGCACGTGCTGGCACAAGAGTGGTGGTTCGACCTCGGGCCGCAGTTGCTCAAGAATGTCCGCCAGGCTCAGCTCCTGCGGGCGATTGATCACCAGCCCCATGGCCCCATTGGCCGTGTGCTCGACGATGTAGGTCAAGGTATGGGCAAAGTTCGGATCGGCCATGTGCGGCATGGCAATCAGGAAGTGATGCTTGAGGTAGGTGGGGCTGACGTTTTTCATAGGCGCTAGTGTGGCGGGGCAGGGGCGAACTGACAAGCTGGGGATGTGCAAGAAGTCCCCCGATCTGGCCGGCGACACCGATCAAATGTGGGAGCGGGCTTGCTCGCGAAGGGGCCCGTGTAACCGATAGATCTCTTGCGGCAGGACCGCCGTCTTCGCGGGCAAGCCCGCTCCCACAAGGGATCTGCGGCGGGGGCAGAGGTTATGTCCGGCACAAAACCGTGATCAATTGCTGGACAGCCGGTCGCCGCGGGCGAATTTCCAGGTGCGGATGATTTCCAGCCGGTCGATGTCCGACAGGTCCCCGGTAAACGGCGCGAACGGTGCCGCCAGACGGACGATCCGCTGGGCGGCCTGGTCCAGCAGCGGCTGGCCGGAGGATTCGAGCACCAGCACTTCATACAACGAACCGTCCCGATTGATCGAGACCATTAGCCGCAGGTTGCCGTAGATCTGCTTGCGCCGCGCTTCGTCAGGGTAGTTGAGGTTGCCGATGCGCTCGACCTTCTTGCGCCACTCGTCCTTGTACCAGGCGCCCTTGTCGCGCATGGTCGAGGCGGCGCTCAGGCGGTGGATGCGCGGGCGCTTGGCGTAGAGCTGTTGCTCCTGGGCCAGTTCGGCCTCCAGGCTGGCGATGTCGCTGGACAGTTGGGAGCTGTCGAAGGTCGGCAAGGGGGCCTGGGGCTTGGGATCAGGCTTGACCTCTTCCTTGACCGGGGCTTTCTTCGGCTTCGGCGCCACGGTGGTCACGGCCGCCTTGGGCGCCGCTTCCTGTACTTCGGGCTTGGCCGCTGGCGGCGGGGTGACTTTCTGCACCGTGTTGTCCTGGAAGGGCGCGATCTCGGTGGTCTTGGGGATCGCCTTTTTTTCCAGGGTGCCGCTGCCTTGCTGGTTTTCCTGGGCGAGGAAGTCGGCCTTCTTGGGCTTGGTTTCGCTCTTGAAGGTGGCCAGGGTGATTTCCAGGGTCTGGCTGATCTGTTTCGGCTCGACCGTGGCAAACCCGACACCCAGCAGCAAGGCCAAGTGGATCAGCGCCGCCAGGAACAGGGTAAAACCGAGGCGATCAGCCGGGCGCACGCTGCGGTGGGCGAGCTCTTGGGGCAGATCGGACGGGAGTGTCATGACAAGGAAACCAACATCGCGTTTTTTTCAGGCCGGGCATGATAACGCAATGTGGGTTTCCTTCAGCAGGATCTGGATCAACGAGCCTTGAGCTTCTGATCGATGGCATCCATCAACATGCCGCCGATGTCGGTGCCAAAGGCGTTATCGATCTCGCGGATGCAGGTCGGGCTGGTGACGTTGATTTCCGTCAGGTGCTCGCCGATCACGTCCAGGCCCACGAACAACAGGCCTTTTTCCCGCAGCGTCGGGCCGACCTGGGCAGCGATCCAGCGGTCCTTCTCGGTCAACGGCCGCGCCTCGCCACGTCCGCCGGCCGCCAGGTTGCCTCGGGTTTCACCGGCCGCCGGGATACGCGCCAGGCAATAATCCACCGGTTCGCCGTCGATCATCAGGATGCGTTTGTCGCCATCGACGATGGCCGGCAGGTAGCCCTGGATCATGATCTGCTGTTGGCCGTGCAAGGTCAGGGTTTCCAGGATCACCGACAGGTTCGGGTGGCCGGCAGTGTGCCGGAAGATCGAGGAACCGCCCATGCCGTCCAGGGGCTTGAGGATCACGTCGCCGTGATGGTCGGCAAATTCGCGCAACACGTCCGGGCGACGGCTGACGATGGTCGGCGGCGTGCACTGCGGGAACAGCGTGGCGAACAGCTTTTCGTTGCAGTCGCGCAGGCTCTGGGGCTTGTTGACCACCAGCACGCCGGCGTTTTCCGCTTGTTCCAGCAGGTAGGTGGAGTACACGAACTCCATGTCGAACGGCGGATCCTTGCGCATCAGGATCACGTCCAGGTCGCTGAGCAGCGCGTCGCTTTCGTCGCCCAGCTCGAACCACTTCTCAGGGTTGGCGAAGACGCTCAGCGGTTTCATCCGCGCCCGCGCCTGGCCTTCGGCCTGGTAGAGGTCGCGCTGCTCCATGTAGAACAGCTCCCAGCCGCGCTTCTGAGCGGCCAGCAGCATGGCCAGCGAGCTATCCTTTTTATAGGAAATGCTGGCGATAGGGTCCATGACAATGCCGACGCGTACGCTCATGGCTTGGTTCCTCGAAATATGATGGGCACATAATGGCGTGAAAAAGTGGCGTCAGAGTGGCGCTCGGAGGATTGGCGGTCAAGGAAAAACCACCGCGCCGAGCGGCCGATAGATCGGCGATGGAGACTGTGCTAAAAAGGCTGCCATGTGACGTGCGGGCCTTGAACATCAAGGGTTTGCGCTGTCGATCACACTTACGCGTTAAAAACCGGTTCGCAGTGGCAATGGCAGAGCATCTCACGCAGCAGCAACCCAGTGCCTTGAAGGTCATGGTCATCGACGACTCGAAGACCATCCGCCGCACCGCCGAAACCTTGCTGCGCAACGTGGGCTGCGAGGTGATCACGGCTATCGACGGTTTCGATGCCCTGGCCAAGATCGCCGACCATCATCCGGGCATCATCTTCGTCGACATCATGATGCCGCGCCTCGATGGCTACCAGACCTGTGCCTTGATCAAGAACAACAGCGCATTCAAGGCCACGCCGGTGATCATGCTGTCGTCCCGGGATGGGTTGTTCGACAAGGCCAAGGGGCGCATCGTCGGTTCCGATCAGTTTTTGACCAAGCCGTTCAGCAAGGAAGAACTGCTGGGGGCGATACAGGCCCATGTCCCGGGCTTTGCCGCTGTCCAGCCGCACCAGGCACATTAATGACACTCGGCCAACGGGCCTGGGGTCAACAAGAAAATGGGGAACACCATGGCACGAGTTCTGATCGTCGATGATTCGCCGACTGAAATGTACAAACTGACCGGCATGCTGGAAAAGCACGGCCATCAGGTCCTGAAGGCCGAGAATGGCGCCGATGGCGTGGCGCTGGCCCGCCAGGAAAAACCCGATGCGGTGCTGATGGACATCGTCATGCCCGGCCTCAATGGTTTCCAGGCCACGCGCCAGTTGACCAAGGACCCGGACACCGGCCATATCCCAGTGATCATCATCACCACCAAGGATCAGGACACCGACAAGGTCTGGGGTACGCGCCAGGGGGCGAAGGACTACCTGACCAAGCCGGTGGACGAAGAAACCCTGATCGCGACCCTGAACAAAGTGCTGGCGGGTTGACGACGCGGCCATGAGCCAATCCCTGACGGCCTTCGAACTGCTGCTGCAGATCGACCGGCGTTGCCGGCTGCTGGGGGCGGACCTGCCCTCCCAGCCGACCCACCGTGCCGGCTGGAGCGGCATCGGCTTTCGCCTGGGCGAGCACTGGTACGTGGCGCCGATGGGCGAAGTCAGCGAAGTGCTGCACGAGCCGCGTTACACGCATTTGCCCGGGGTCAAGCCGTGGGTGCGTGGCGTGGCTAACCTGCGTGGGCGCTTGTTGCCGTTGATGGATTTGTGCGGGTTCTTCGGCCATGAGCTGTCCGCCGTGCGCAAGCAGCGGCGGGTGCTGGTGGTGGACCACGACGAGGTGTTCGCCGGGTTGCTGGTGGACGAGGTCCTCGGGCTGCAGCACTTTGCCCAGGACAGCCCGGAACCGATGCTGGTGGACGACCAAGACGGCCCCGAAGCGGTCTTCGTCAAGGGCCGGTTCGGCGGCGAGCGCGAGTGGCAAGTGTTCAGCCCGTTTGCCCTGGCGCGGTCGCCGGGGTTCATGGATGTGGCGATTTGACGGAAAAGCTCGGGTGAATGGGCTGGCCCTTTCGCGAGCAAGCCCGCTCCCACCTTGGATCTATGGTGCTCACAAAGCTTGAGTTCACAGTAGATCCCAATGTGGGAGCGGGCTTGCTCGCGAAGGAGGCGAATCGGTCTGACAGGTAAGCAAGGCAGTGGCCCCACTGATAAAGCAGTGAGTTGGACTGGGTAGCACAGGCGAGAACCGATGATCAAAGCAAAAACAGGCAAGCCATTGGAAGCGTCGCGCAGTCGTTCGCAGATCATCGTGCTGTTCGTCGCGCTGATCGTCTTCATCGTGTTGCTGTTCGCCAACTTCGCTTACCTCAACACCCAGTCCACCTACGACAAACAGTACATCGGCCATGCCGGTGAGCTGCGGGTGCTGTCCCAGCGCATCGCCAAGAACGCCACCGAGGCCGCCGCCGGCAAGCCTGCGGCGTTCAAGCTGCTGAGCGATGCGCGCAATGACTTCGCCCAGCGCTGGGGCTACCTGAAACAGGGCGACCCGGTGACCGGCCTGCCCCCTGCGCCCGCCACCCTGCGCCCGCAGATGCGCGCCGTGCAGCTGGACTGGGAGCGCCTGCTCAAGAACACCGATGCCATCCTTTCCAGCGAGCAGACCGTGTTGTCGCTGCACCAGGTGGCGGCCACCCTGGCCGAAACCGTGCCGCAATTGCAGGTCGAGTACGAAAAAGTCGTCGAGATCCTGCTGCAACGTGGTGCGCCGGCCACCCAAGTGGCCATGGCCCAGCGCCAGTCCTTGCTGGCCGAGCGGATTCTCGGCGCGGTGAATACCGTGCTGGCGGGGGACGAGAATGCCAGCCAGGCCGCCGATACCTTCGGTCGCGACGCGGCGCGTTTTGGCCAGGTGCTCAATGGCATGCTGCAAGGTGACGCCGCCCTGAAAATCTCCCAGGTCCAGGACCGTGATGCCCGGGCGCGGCTGAGCGAAATCAGCGAGCTGTTCGAGTTCGTCTCCGGCTCGGTGGATGAAATCCTCGAAACCTCGCCGGAGCTGTTCAAGGTCCGCGAATCGGCCGGCAATATCTTCAACTTGTCGCAGACCTTGCTCGACGAGGCTTCGCACCTGGCCACGGCCTTCGAAAACCTGGCCGGCGGGCGTTCCGTCAATACCATCGGCGGCTACGTGCTGGGCCTGCTGGCGCTGATGTCGATCATCCTGATCGGGCTGGTGATGGTCCGCGAGACCAACCGTCAGTTGCACGAAACCGCGGAAAAGAACGAGCGCAACCAGAATGCGATCATGCGGCTGCTGGATGAAATCGAGGACCTGGCCGACGGCGACCTGACCGTCACGGCCTCGGTCACCGAGGATTTCACCGGCACCATCGCCGATTCCATCAACTACTCGGTGGACCAGCTGCGGGATCTGGTGGCGACCATCAACCTCACCGCCGGCCAGGTCGCCGCCGCCGTGCAGGAAACCCAGGCCACGGCGATGCACCTGGCCCAGGCTTCCGAGCACCAGGCCCAGCAAATTTCCGAAGCTTCGACTTCAATTAATGAAATGGCCCAGTCCATCGACCAGGTGTCGGCCAATGCCGCCGAATCGTCGGCGGTGGCCGAGCGCTCGGTGGAAATTGCCAACAAGGGGAACGAGGTGGTGCACAACACCATTCATGGCATGGACAACATTCGCGAACAGATCCAGGACACCGCCAAGCGCATCAAGCGCCTGGGCGAGTCATCCCAGGAAATTGGCGACATTGTCAGCCTGATCGACGACATCGCCGACCAGACCAACATCCTGGCCCTCAACGCCGCTATCCAGGCGTCCATGGCCGGTGATGCCGGGCGCGGGTTCGCGGTGGTGGCCGATGAAGTGCAACGCCTGGCCGAGCGTTCTTCGGCGGCGACCCGGCAAATCGAAACCCTGGTGCGGGCGATCCAGGCCGACACCAACGAAGCGGTGATTTCCATGGAGCAGACCACCACCGAAGTGGTGCGTGGTGCGCGACTGGCCCAGGACGCCGGCGTCGCCCTGGAAGAGATCGAAGGTGTGTCCAAGACCCTGGCGGCGCTGATCCAGAGCATCTCCAACGCGGCGCAGCAACAGACCACCTCGGCGGGGCAGATTTCCTTGACCATGAACGTGATCCAGCAGATCACCACGCAGACTTCCTCGGGCTCCACCGCCACCGCCGAAAGCATCGGCAACCTGGCGAAGATGGCCAGCCAGCTGCGCCGTTCGGTGTCGGGGTTTACCCTGCCGGCCGCGCCTGTGGCGGATGAGGACAAGGGGTGACTGGGCGCACTTTCCTGGCCGCAGAGATCTTCTGTGGCGAGGGGATTTATCCCCGCTGGGGCGCGAAGCGGCCCCTGGCAATGCAGAACCCCATCTCTATGTACCAGACTGGCTATTTTGGGACTGCTTCGCAGTCCAGCGGGGATAAATCCCCTCGCCACAGGTTGATTTGGAGTGGTTATGGGTGATCGGCACGACTACGTGGCCCTGGAATGGGTCAAGGGCGAGATTGCCGAAACGCTGAAGCAGGCCCATCTGGCCCTCAATCGCCTGGTGGACGATCCCCAGGCGTCGGACGCCCTCGGGCAATGCCTGGCCTGCATTCACCAGGTCCACGGTGGCCTGCAGATGGTCGAATTCTACGGTGCGGCGTTGCTGGCCGAGGAGATGGAGCAGCTGTGCGCCGCCCTGCAGGACAACCGCGTCACCCATCGCGATGAAGCCATCAGCCTGTTGAGCCAGGCCCTGGGGCAGTTGCCGATTTACCTGGACCGCATACAAGGCGCCCGCCGCGACCTGCCGCTGGTGGTACTGCCCCTGATCAACGACCTGCGCAGTGCCCGGGGCGAGAGCCTGTTGTCGGAAACCAGCCTGTTCAGTCCCGAATTGCCCGATATTGCGCCGCTCAGCGACGAGGCTTTGCGGCGCCTCGAACCCGCTGACCTGCCAAACACCTTGCGCAAATGGCGCCAGACCCTGCAAATGGCCCTGGTGGGCCTGCTGCGCGAACAGGATGACGCGACCCATCTCGGTTACCTGGCCAAGGTTTTCCAGCGCCTGGAAACGTTGTGTGCCGGGGCGCCGCTCAATGCGTTATGGCAGGTGGCCTCAGCGCTGGTCGAAGGCATGCGTGACGGACGCATCGCCAACAGCCCGGCGCTGCGCAGCCTGTTCAAGGAAGCCGACAAGGAACTCAAGCGCCTGCTGGACCAAGGCATGCCCGGCATCAATCAGCCGGCACCGCCCCACCTGCTCAAGAGCTTGTTGTTCTATATTGCCAAGGCCGAACATCCCAGCGGGCAGATGCAGATCATGAAAGAACGCTACTCACTGGACGACGCGCTGCCCGACAGCGCCATGGTCGACGAAGAACGCGCGCGCCTGGCCGGGCCCGACCGCGATGCCATGCGCTCGGTGCTCGCCGCGCTGTGCGAGGAGTTGGTACGGGTCAAGGAGCGCCTGGACCTGTTCGTGCGCAGCGATCGCCAGCACGCCTCGGAACTGGACAGCCTGCTGGCGCCGTTGCGGCAGATCGCCGACACCTTGGCGGTGCTGGGTTTCGGCCAGCCGCGCAAGGTCATCATCGATCAGCTGGCGGTGGTGCTGAGCCTCGCCCAGGGCCAGCGCGAGCCGGATGACGCGACCCTCATGGACGTTGCCGGGGCCTTGCTCTATGTCGAGGCGACCCTGGCCGGCATGGTCGGCACCGTCGAGCCCGAGAGTCGCGAAGACACGCACCTGCCCACCACCGACCTGACCCAGATCCACCAGATCGTCATCAAGGAAGTCCACACCTGCCTGCAACAGGCCAAGGATATGATCGTCGACTACATCGACGCGGACTGGAACAGCGAGCAACTGCAGCCGTTGCCGGCGTTGCTGACCCAGGTGCGCGGTGCGCTGGCGATGATCCCCCTGAGCCGTGCCGCCAGCCTGGTGGAGGCCTGCAACGCTTTCATCCGTGACCATCTGTTGCTGGAGCAGGCCCAGCCGGGCTGGGAAGAGCTCGACCATTTGGCCGACGTGATCACCGGTCTCGAATACTACCTGGAGCGCTTGAGCGAGGACCCGGAAACCCCAGGCGAGCCCTTGCTCGATGGGGTCGAGCGAAGCCTGGCCGCGCTCGGTTATTACCCTGACGAAGCGCGGGTGCCGGTGCTTGACGATGTGTTGAGTCCCAACGAAGCCCAGGTCATGCAGGACTTGCAGGAACTGGATGACCCGCAGACGGTGCAGTCCTTGGCACAGGTGCTGGCCAGCCCGGTCTCGGCGGTCAATCCGCCGGCCAGGAACACCCCGGGCAGCCTGTTGCCCCCACCACCGGACGAGAGCCCGGTGGACGACGAGTTGCGCGAGGTCTTCCTCGAGGAAACCGCCGAGGTGCTCGACGTTCTGCGCGAATACTTGCCGCGCTGGAGTGCGCATCCCGACGACCACGGCGCCCTGAGCGAACTGCGCCGGGCCTTCCACACCCTCAAGGGCAGTGGTCGGATGGTACGGGCGCTGGTGCTGGGTGAGTTGGCCTGGGCCATGGAAAACCTGCTCAACCGGGTGCTGGAGCGCAGCGTCGAGCCGCAGGCGTCGGTTCGCCAGTTGATCGAAGACACGGTGCAGTTGTTGCCGGCCCTGGTGGCCGAATTCGTGGCCAATCGGCAGCGCCAGCGCGATGACGTCGACCGCCTGGCCGCCCGCGCCCATGCCCTGGCCAAGGGCGGCGATGAAGACGACGAAGACGACGAGCAGGACGTGGCCGCTCTCGATCCGCTGTTGTTGAAGATCTTCGACAACGAAGCCCAAGGCCACCTCGCCAGCCTCAATCGTTTTCTCGACCAGGCGGCCGACCACCTGCCATTGCAGGCCAGCGATGAATTGCAGCGGGCCTTGCACACCCTCAAGGGCAGCGCTTCGATGGCCGGCGTGCTGCCCATCGCCGAGTTGGCCGGTGCGATGGATGAGCTGGCCCGGGAGTACCGGGCGCACCTGATTGCCCTCGACCTGGATGAGGTGGAGTTGCTGCTGGAGGCCGAAGGGCTGCTGCGCCGCGGCCTGCGCCAGTTGCACAGCGAGCCGCTGGCGCCGATCCCCGATGCCGAGGATCTGATCCAGCGTGCCCAGGCTCTGCTGGCCGAGCGTCTGCACGCCGCCAACAGTGCGCCGGACAAAGCACTACGGACCAAGCGCGATCCCCAGCTGATCAACAACTTCCTCGCCCAGGGCATGGACATCCTGCTGGACGCCGAAAGCCTCTTGCAGCGCTGGCAGCAGCACCCCGGCGAAGGCCAGGAACTGAGTGCGCTGCTGGATGAACTGACTACCCTTGGCGAAGGCGCGCACCTGGCCGACCTGCACCCGGTGGACGAACTCTGCGAAGCCTTGCTGGACCTCTACGGCGCGGTGGAAGAAAGCAGCCTGGCGGTCAGCGATGAATTTTTCCAGCAGGCGCAGCTCGCCCATGAAGCGCTGATCGACATGCTCGATCAGCTGGCGGCCGGGCAGCACGTGCGTCCGCAGCCTGAGCGGGTAGCGGCCCTGCGTCGCCTGCTTCAGGAGAGCCTCGATCCGTCGGCCACTGGCCTGATCCGCAGCGACGGCAGCCGCACGCTGAGTATCCGCGAACTGGGCCACGCGACGGCGGAAATGGCACGCGACGCACCCGCCGAGACCTCGGTGGACGATGACCTCGCGTCGATTTTCCTCGAAGAGGCCCAGGACATCCTCGAAAGTGCTGCCCAGGCCTTGCAGCGCTGGTTGGCCGATCCGGATAACGGTGCGCCGCTGTCCTCGCTGCAACGTGACTTGCACACCCTCAAGGGCGGTGCGCGGATGGCCGGCATCCGGCCGGTGAGCGACCTGGCCCAGGAACTGGAAAACCTTTATGAAGGGCTGGTGGACCGGCGCTACAGCTACAGCGAGGAACTGGCGCAACTGCTTGGCAGCAGCCACGAACGCCTCGACCTGTTGCTCGGGCAGTTGCAGCAGGGCCAACCGTTGGGCGATCCCGTTGCACTGATCGACTCTATCCGAAGGTTCCGCCAGGACAAGCCGAACGCCATCGAGACGAGCGCAGCGGCCCTGGCCGACGGTGCCGGCCATGATCCCGAGTTGCTGGAAATCTTCCTTGAAGAGGGCTTTGACATCCTCGACAGCTCAGGTGCGGCGCTGCTGCGCTGGCAGGAAGAGCCGTCGAATCGCCAGGCCGTGGAAACCTTGCTGCGGGATCTGCACACCCTCAAGGGCGGTGCGCGGATGGTGGAAATCGTCCCTATCGGCGACTTGGCCCACGAGCTGGAAAACCTCTACGAAGGCCTGTCGGCGGGCCTGCTCCAGCCGACTCCGGCATTGTTTTCCTTGCTTCAAAGCAGTCATGACCGCCTGGCGCAGATGCTCGATGCGGTGCGCGCCGGCCATCCATGCCCGCTGGCCGATCGGCTGATCGCGCAGATCCAGGCGGTGAATCATCCCCAGGCAAGTGCGGTGGCCCAGGCTGCCCCGGTGACGGAGCCGATCACGCCCCCCATCGTGAGTCCGCCCGCGGCGCCCGCCAGGCAAGACCCCAGTGCAGCGGGCGACGGCGCGGACATGGTCAAGGTCTCCGCCGAACTGCTCGACGACCTGGTGAACCTAGCGGGGGAAACGTCGATTTTCCGTGGGCGCATCGAACAGCAGGTCAACGACGCACACGTGGCGCTGGGCGAAATGGAAACCACCATCGAGCGCATGCGCGACCAGTTGCGGCGCCTGGATACCGAGACCCAGGGGCGGATTCTCAGTCGTCAACAGGTGGAGGCCGAGCGCCTGGGCTACGAAGAGTTCGACCCGCTGGAGATGGATCGGCATTCCCAGTTGCAGCAGCTGTCCCGGGCGCTGTTCGAGTCTGCCTCGGACTTGCTCGAACTCAAGGAAACCCTGGATCGCAGCAATCACGATGCCGAACTCCTGCTGCAACAGCAGGGGCGGATCAACACCGAGCTCCAGGAAGGCTTGATGCGCACGCGCATGGTGCCGTTCGAGCGCATGCTGCCGCGGCTCAAGCGCATCGTCCGGCAAGTGGCGCAGGAACTGGGCAAGGACGTGGAGTTCGTGGTGGGCAATGCCGACGGCGAGATGGACCGCAACGTCCTGGAACGTATGGCCGCGCCCCTGGAGCACATGCTGCGCAACGCCGTCGACCACGGCCTGGAACCGGCCGATGTACGTGTCGCTGCTGGCAAGCCGGCAAGAGGGCGCATCAGCCTCGACCTGTCGCGGGAAGGCGGCGACATCATTTTCGACATCCGCGACGACGGTGCCGGCGTGCCGCTGGAGGCGGTGCGGAGCAAGGCGATCAAGCGTGGCCTGCTGGCGCCGGACAGCGATATCAGCGACCGCGACGTGCTGCAGTTCATCCTGCAACCGGGGTTTTCCACGGCGGAAAAAATCACCCAGATCTCCGGGCGTGGTGTGGGCATGGACGTGGTCCACGAAGAGGTGCGGCAGTTGGGCGGCAGCATGACCATCGATTCCACCCCGGGGCAGGGCGTGCATTTCCGCATTCGCCTGCCGTTTACCGTGGCGGTGAACCGGGCGTTGATGGTGCATTGTCACGAAGACCAGTACGCGATCCCGCTGAACGCCATCGAAAGCATTGTCCGGGTGTTGCCGGCCGAACTGGACGGCCATTACCAACTCGACCCGCCGACCTACACCTACGCCGGGCAACGCTATGAACTGTGCTACCTGGGCGAGCTGCTGAAAACCGGCGCCCGGCCGAAGCTGCTGGGCCAGAGCCAGCCGTTGCCGGTGCTGCTGGTGCAGTGCAACGAGCGGCACGTGGCCGTGCAGGTGGACGCTATCGCCGGGACCCGGGAGATCGTGGTCAAGAGCCTTGGCCCGCAATTTTCGGCGGTGCAGGGCCTGTCCGGGGCGACGATCCTGGGGGATGGCCGGGTGGTGTTGATTCTCGACCTGCTGGCGCCGATCCGCGCCTTGCCCCACCAGGTCCCGCGCCGCCAGGTGCCGGCGGAAGGCGAGGGTGAACCGCAACGGCCACTGCTGGTGCTGGTGGTGGATGACTCGGTGACGGTGCGCAAGGTCACCAGCCGCCTGCTGGAGCGCCATGGCATGCACGTCCTGACCGCCAAGGACGGCGTGGACGCCATGGCGCTGCTGTCCGAGCACGCGCCTGACCTGATGCTGCTGGACATCGAGATGCCGCGCATGGACGGCTTCGAAGTGGCCACGCAAGTGCGTAACGACCCACGCCTGGCGCACCTGCCGATCATCATGATCACCTCCCGCACCGGTCAGAAACACCGCGACCGCGCCATGGCCATCGGCGTCAACGACTACCTGGGCAAGCCGTACCAGGAGTCGGTGCTGCTCGACAGCATCGCCTACTGGAGCAGAACCCATGCATGACCTGCATCACTCACGCGCCAGCCACCTCACCGGCCTGCTGCTGCCACTGGCCGACCGCCACCTGATCCTGCCCAACGTGGCGGTGGCCGAACTGATCGACTACCAGAGCAGCGCCTTCGATATGGACACCCCGCCGTGGTTCCTGGGCTGGGTAAGCTGGCGCGAACGGCAAATCCCGCTACTGAGCTTCGAATCGGCCTGCGGCCAGAAAACCGTGATCGGCGAGCGAGCACGCATCGTCATCCTCAACGCCCTGGGCGGCCGACCGGAGCTGCGCTTCATCGCACTGCTGGTGCAAGGGATCCCGCGGTCCTACAAGCTCGACAGTCAGTTGAGCTATGTCGACGTGCCGCTGTGCGGGTTGGAACAGGCGGCGGTGCAAGTGGGGGAACATGTGGCGAAAGTGCCGGATTTGTTGGCGTTGGAGGAGTTGGTGGTGGCTGCCGGGTTGGTAAACACCTGAGACGGGCACGATACCTGTGGGAGCGAGCTTGCTCCCACAGGTAATCATTGCAATCTGATAATCGGCTCGCCGGATGTGAACTCGCAATGGCTGTGAGTAACCAAGCCCTCAGAGTTTTGGCCCGAAATAGATATCGTCGAATTCGATGGCAAACGGCGATAAGTTTCGAGACCCGGTGAACCCGATCCAGACTTCCTTTTTAGGTGGCAGATAGAGGAGACGTTCCTGTATCTTCACCCATGTATTGACCGGCGTCGTAGTTTCCACTGCTATTTGGTTTGCCGCCAATCTATCGGGATCGGTGATTGTCATATAGAAGTATTCTGACGGCGCGCTCGGGATACGATAATTAAAATGAAAATACAAGGTCGTACCGGGCTCAAAGTCAAATATTTTACGGAGTCCCGGCTGCACTTTTGCGTAGTCGAACATGTTTACCTGACCACTCCAATAACCATTTTTCCCTTCCGTCTTCAGTTCACCTTTCGATGCTCCGGGGCCGTTCTCCCATCCATTCCACTTAGCCTCTTCGGTATCGCCCTCAAATCTGGTCCAAGGTATATAAGCCATGATGTTTTCCTTTGTCGAGTGACGGCGTTCCAAGAACGCTACGAGTTGATTAGGCGCTGCAATTAGAGGGCTGGATACTGTCAACATTGTCAGGTCGGAGCCATTACCGATCAGTGGTCTCGCACTGATCGGCCGACTTCAGTTCAGGGTCACTCTCCTACAGTGTGCCTTTCAGCCCGATGCGTAGCGTTGTCTGAACCCGTGGCGAGGGAGCTTGCTCCCGCTGGGCTGCGAAACAGCCCCAAAAAAAGCGTCAAGCTTTTTCGGTTACCCTGATATCGTCGAACTCGATTGCCCACTGTGGCGGGTTGATGGTGCCTGCGCCGCGCCAGGCCGATCCATATTTCCTTCGCCCCGCTGAAAAGAGGCAAGCCGTCTTGTGTGGAATTCAGCCATTGGTTTAGTGGGGGGTGGCTATCTACAGATGTACTGAACCGGCTGGTTGGGAAACTGGGTGAGGTCACTCCGATCAAGAAATGCTGGCCGAGTTCTGGTGCTTTTTTAATACAATATTGAAACTGAACCAAGATGATCTTTTGGCTGGCTACGGCCTTATATAGGCTTTCTTGAGAGCGGGTTCGAATCGTTCGACGGATCCCATATCTACCAACCCAGCCCAGTAGATGTTCGAATCCTTGTCCTTACCAATCTCCCATGCCCTGGCGTGGGCTCCGGATCCTGTCGTCCATCCATTCCAGTTTTTGTCATCGAACGATGTGTAATCTTCAAAAGCCATGTTGTTTTTCCCCATGAAGACGTGACAGATCGACCAGTGCGAAGCCCATTGGGCGCTGTAAACGGCAAGTTGACTACTGTCAGTCCTAACAGGTCGAAAGGCCGAGCCGACAGATGGCCATGTCAAAACACTCAGCCGGTTTATTGGTGAAAGCTTGCTCGCAATGGGGACAGCCCCCAACCTCAATGTTGACTGACCCATCGCCACCGCGAGCAGGCTCGCTTCACAGAAGTCCAGGCGCTTACGTTTAATGCCACTTCCAACTTGATAAGTCCCAAAAAGGGACCTATCGTTCCCTTTTTGGGACTTGTGGCCTTTTCTATGAATCATCTCTCTCTAAGCGATGCCTTGTTCACGGCCACTCAGCAACGGGTCCTGGGCCTGTTGTTCGGTAAACCGGATCAAAGTTTCTATGCCAATGAAATTGCTCGCTGGGCTCAAGTCGGCAAGGGCAGTCTCATGCGGGAGTTGGAGCGTTTGCAAAACTCAGGGATCTTGATGATGACTCGTCAGGGCAATCAAACCCATTACCAAGCCAATGTGAACTGCCCGATTTACGCGGAACTGTTGGGCATCGTTCAAAAAACCATGGGTATAGCGGAACCGTTGCGCCAAGCCTTGCAGCCGTTTTCCAGGCAGTTGAGTTGGGCATTCGTCTACGGTTCCGTCGCCAAAGGCCAGGCGAACGCATCCAGTGACATAGATCTCATGCTGATCGGCGAAGGCCTGCACTACAGTGAAGTGATGGAGCGGCTTATGCCTCTGGAAGAGAAACTGGGCCGTCCTCTTAACCCTACGCTCTACACGCCCCAGGACTGGGCCGCAAAATTTGCGGCGGGTAACAGCTTCGTGGTTCGGGTAGCGCAGCAGGACAAGATCAACTTGCTGGGTGAAGACCCTTTGGAGTCCAAGGATGGGCAAGCAGGAAAGCCTGGAAAATCTGTTACGTAGCGGCAGCCTCAAAGCAGAACCGCCGGATCGCCAGGAATGTGAGGGCTTGGTGCGTTCTGCAATGGACCGCCTGACAGATGCGCAAACAGTGTCCCTTTCGTTTGCCAGTCGATTCGACCTGGCGTACAACGCCGCCCATGCCGCCGCCCTTACGGCGTTACGTTTGAGCGGCTATCGTTCGGACAAGCGTTATCTGGTCTTTCAATGCCTGGTTCATACGGCGGATGTCACCAAAGTGCAGGTCCGGCTATTCGCCCTATGCCATGAGCGGCGCAACCTTGCCGAGTACGAGGGCTACATGGATGAAGATGACGCGCTTCTTATCCAACTGATTGAGAGTGCGGTAGAACTGCTCGAACGGGTTCGGCAATTGATGAGTATGAGTTGATCCCTGCTGGCCGCTACAAAATCCAAAGCCAAACGCAATCCTTGTGGGGGCTAGCTTGCTTGCTCGCGATAGCGGACTGTCTGCCGGCTCAGTGTTGACTGATCCACCGTCATCGCGAGCAAGCTCGGCTCCCACAGGGGACTGGGTCTTTTTCCTCACCATTACTCCAACCGTAACGATCCGCTGCTGAGCTTGATTGATGCCCTCGCCACAACACTCCTAAGGTAACCCCCACGACAGCGAACCCGTGGAGTGGTCATGACAACAACAATATCCCCCGACTCGCGCTGGACGCGGCGGCGCAGCGAGAAGCAGCGGCGTCTCGGGCTGGTGAAGGGGCTTGCCGATGGAGTGGTGTTGCCCACCGACAGGATCGTCGCGGCGCTGGAGGCGTTGATCCTGCCCGGCGACCGTGTGGTGCTGGAGGGCAATAACCAGAAGCAGGCGGATTTTCTCTCGCGCTCGCTGGCGAAAGTCGACCCTTCGAAGTTGCACGATTTGCACATGATCATGCCCAGCGTCGGCCGTTCCGAGCATCTGGACCTGTTCGAGCGCGGCATTGCCCGCAAGCTCGACTTCTCCTTCGCCGGCACCCAGAGCCTGCGCATCAGCCAATTGCTGGAAGACGGCCTGCTGGAAATCGGCGCGATTCATACTTACATCGAGCTGTATGCCCGGCTGGTGGTGGACCTGATCCCCAACGTGGTGCTCTCGGCCGGTTTCATGGCCGACCGCGCCGGCAATATCTACACCGGCCCCAGCACCGAAGACACGCCGGCGCTGATCGAGCCGGCGGCGTTCAGCGACGGGATTGTCATTGTCCAGGTCAACCAGTTGGTGGATGACGTCAGTGACCTGCCACGGGTGGATATCCCGGCGTCCTGGGTCGATTTCGTGGTGGTGGCCGACAAGCCGTTCTACATCGAGCCGCTGTTCACCCGCGACCCGCGCCACATCAAGCCTGTGCACGTGTTGATGGCGATGATGGCGATCCGTGGAATCTACGAAAAGCACAACGTCCAGTCCCTCAATCACGGCATCGGTTTCAACACCGCCGCCATCGAATTGATCCTGCCGACCTACGGCGAATCCCTCGGCCTGAAGGGCAAGATCTGCCGTAACTGGACCCTCAATCCGCACCCAACCCTGATCCCGGCCATCGAAAGCGGCTGGGTCGAAAGCGTGCATTGCTTTGGCACCGAGTTGGGCATGGAAAACTACATCGCCGCGCGACCGGATGTGTTCTTCACCGGTCGCGATGGCTCGCTGCGTTCCAACCGCATGGTCTGCCAACTGGCCGGGCAATACGCGGTGGACCTGTTCATCGGCGCCACCCTGCAAGTGGACGGCGACGGTCATTCCTCAACGGTGACCCGTGGCCGCTTGGCCGGTTTCGGTGGTGCGCCGAACATGGGCCACGATCCGCGGGGTCGCCGCCACGGCACGCCGGCCTGGCTCGACATGCGCCACGGCGATGGTGACGCGCCGTTGCTCGAGCGTGGCAAGAAACTGGTGGTGCAGATGGTCGAGACGTTCCAGGAGGGCGGCAAACCGACCTTCGTCGAGACCCTCGATGCGGTGGACGTGGCGAAGAAAGCCGGCATGCCCCTGGCGCCGATCATGATCTACGGCGACGACGTCACCCACCTGCTGACCGAAGAGGGCATCGCCTACCTGTATAAGGCTCGTTGCCTGGAAGAGCGCCAGGCGATGATCGCCGCCGTGGCTGGGGTCACCGCCATCGGTTTGCGCCATGATCCGAAAGACACCGCGCGCATGCGCCGCGAAGGGTTGATCGCCTTGCCCGAAGACCTCGGCATTCGCCGGACCGACGCCACCCGCGAGCTGCTTGCAGCCAAGAGCGTGGCCGATCTGGTGGAGTGGTCCGGTGGCCTCTACAACCCGCCCGCCAAGTTCAGGAGCTGGTAAATGCACGCCTTCAACCTGCAACCGAAAAAACTGTCCTTGGCCGAACGTCTGGCGGACATGGCGGTGGATGCACTGATCGACGAAGCCGACCTGTCACCTAAACCGGCCTTGGTGGACCGTCGCGGCAATGGTGCCCATACCGATTTGCACTTGGGCCTGATGCATGCTTCGGCGCTGTCGCTGTGGCCGGCGTTCAAGGAAATGGCCGAAGCCGCCCTCGATTGCGGCGAGATCGGCCTGCCGTTGCGCGAAGCCCTCGGCCGGATCGGCCGTGAGGGCGAAGCTGCGATGCTCGTCACCACGGGCGGAGTGAACACCCACCGAGGCGCGATCTGGGCCTTGGGCTTGCTCGTGGCCGCTGCGGCGCTGGAACCTGAATCCAGTGTCGCCAGCGCCGTTGCTTTACGTGCCGCCCGCCTGGCCTTGCTCAACGACCGTTATGCGCCCCAACCCTTGAGCCACGGCGCCCAGGTCGCCCAGCGCTACGGCGTGCGCGGTGCCCGGGAAGAGGCGCAACTGGCGTTCCCGGCGGTGACCGGCCTCGGCCTGCCGCAACTCAAGCGCAGCCGCGCGGCGGGGGCGGGTGAGCAGAACGCTCGGCTCGATGCCTTGCTGGCGATCATGACCACCCTGGCCGACACCTGCGTGCTCTACCGCGCTGGCGAGCCGGGTTTGCAGGCCATGCAACAAGGCGCCAGAGCGGTGCTCGATGCCGGTGGCAGTGCGAGCCTGGGCGGTCGTCGCCAATTGCACGCGCTGGATCAACAACTGATTGCCTTGAACGCCTCGCCCGGCGGCGCTGCCGACCTGCTCGCCGCCTGCCTGTTCCTCGATCGTATCGAGCGCGGCGATGGCCTCTTCCCAGGAGTGTGCTGATGGAAACCTTATCCTTTGAATTCCCCGCCGGGCAGCCGCCACGGGGCCGGGCGCTGGTGGGCTGCGTCGGCTCGGGCGACCTGGAAGTGCTGATCGAACCTGGCTTGGCGGGCAAGCTGACGATCCAGGTGCAGACCTCGGTCAATGGCAGCGAGCAACGCTGGCAACATCTGTTCGCCCGCATGTTCGACGGTCAGACGCCACCGGCCCTGTCCATCGACATCCACGATTTCGGCGCCACCCCCGGCGTGGTGCGTCTGCGCCTGGAACAAGGCTTCGAGGAGATCGGCCATGACTGACAGTACAGCGCTGCTCAACAAGCACAGCTTCGTCGAACTCGGTGCCCGGCAACGGGCCAAGGCCTTGCTCGATGACGGTACGTTCCGCGAATTGCTCGATCCCTTCCAGCGCATCATGTCGCCCTGGCTGCTGCGCCAGGGCGTGGTGCCGCAAAGCGACGACGGCGTAGTGATCGCCAAGGGCAGCATTGATGGCCTGCCGGTGGTGATCGCCGCCATCGAAGGCGCGTTCCAGGGCGGCAGCCTCGGTGAAGTCGGCGGGGCGAAGATTGCTGGTGCGTTGGAGCTGGCCGCCGAGGACAACCGCAAAGGCATCCCAACCTGTGCCGTACTGCTGCTGGAAACCGGTGGCGTGCGGTTGCAGGAAGCCAACCTCGGGCTGGCGGCGATTGCCGAGATTCATTCGGCGATTGTCGACCTGCGCCAATACCAGCCGGTGGTCGGCGTGGTGGCCGGCAGTGTCGGCTGCTTCGGCGGCATGTCCATCGCCGCCGGGCTGTGCAGTTATCTGCTGGTGACCCAGGAAGCCCGGCTGGGCCTGAACGGCCCACAAGTGATCGAACAAGAGGCCGGGATCGACGAATACGATTCCCGCGACCGACCCTTCATCTGGAGCCTGACCGGAGGCGAACAGCGTTTCGCCACCGGCCTGGTGGACCGTTACGTCGCCGATGACGTGGCGCGGATCCGCCAGCAGGTCAGCCAACTGCTGCACCTGGGCGTTCCCGTCGAACACCGCAGCGGCCAGGCCGAACTGTTCCTGCAACGCCTGGAGCGGTTGGACACCGGCGTGCAAATCGAACCGGCCACGGTTCGTCAGCTGTATCAGGGAGAACGCTCATGAGCTCGTATTCGTTGAGAGGCTTGCGCTGGTTCGAGGCCTTGAGTGGCGGCGCCAAACCGTTGGAAGGATTGCCTGCTTCGTTGAAAGTCGCGGACGTCACGCTGGGCGGGCAACACGTGCGCCTGCTGGCGGTGGTGGCGGATCCCGACAGTCGTTTTCCCCGGGCGCGCAATGGCGAAGTCGGTTTGCTCGAGGGTTGGGGCCTGGCCAAAGCCGTGGACGATGCCATCGACGCCGACCGCGATGCCACCCACAAGCGTGCGTTGATCGCGATTGTCGATGTACCGAGCCAGGCCTATGGCCGGCGCGAAGAAGCCCTGGGCATTCATCAGGCCTTGGCCGGTGCGGCGGACAGCTATGCCCGTGCGCGACTGGCCGGACATCCGGTGATTGGCTTGCTGGTGGGCAAGGCGATGTCCGGGGCGTTCCTGGCCCACGGCTACCAGGCCAACCGACTGATTGCACTGCGTGATCCGGGGGTGATGGTCCACGCCATGGGCAAGGCCTCGGCGGCGCGGGTGACCTTGCGCAGTGTCGAAGAGCTTGAAGCCTTGGCCGCCAGCGTGCCGCCGATGGCCTACGACATCGACAGTTTTGCCAGCCTGGGCCTGCTGTGGGAAACCTTGTCGGTGGAGCAGATCGAGCAGCCCTGCGCGACCGATCTGGCCCGGGTCACCGATTGCCTGCAACAAGCGATCATCGATGTCGCCAATGCGCCTCGCGACTTGCGCAGCCGCCTCGGTGCGACCCATCGGGCCGCCTCCAGCACGGTTCGTCAATTGTTGAGCGCGCAGTGGTGAACGGGTTCCTGGCCCATGACCTGCTCTGGGGAATGACGCCGGAGCACTTGCCTGCGGATGCGCCACGCTGGGCCGTCGAGAGCCTCGGCCTCGGCCAACCGGTGGTGGTGCGCCGGGCGTTGACCTTGCCCGGGGATGTCGCGGTGGGCGTGCGCGGGCGCTCCAGGGCGCAGCGTTACGCCACGTCGATGCCGATGGCTGCGATCCAGCGCCGGGTGCGCCCGGAGGACCTGTGCCAGGTCGAGTCGCCGCGCGATCTGCCGGCCCTGCACGCCCTGGCCCGGCTACGCCCGCTGCTCGATGGCAGTGGCTGGACCTGGGGCGTCAGCGGCAGCGCCGGGTTCGAACTCGCCAGCGGCATCGAGGCGCTGCACGAGCGCAGCGACCTGGACCTGATCCTGCGCACACCGCACTGTCTGGATCGTCTCCAGGCCAGGGATTTGCTGGCGCTACTGGATGCTTCGGTATGCGCCGTGGACATGCAGTTGCAAACGCCTTGCGGCGCCGTGGCCCTGCGGGAATGGGCGGGTTCGTCGCCTCGAGTCTTGCTCAAGGACGATGTTCAGGCCCGGCTGGTGAGCGACCCCTGGCAGCCTTGCGTGGAGCAGGTCGCGTGAGCAGCCTCTTCGTCTTTCCCGGCCAGGGTGCGCAGCGCGTGGGCATGCTCCATGGGCTGGCGCCGCTGATCCTGGACGAGGCGGGGGATGTGCTCGGTGAAGACGTCTTGCGACTGGACAGCGCCGAGGCGTTGCAATCGACCCGCGCCGTGCAGCTGTGCCTGCTGATCGCAGGCGTGGCGGCGGCCCGTCGATTGCTGGAACAAGCCCCCGCGCCGGATTATGTGGCAGGGCTGTCCATCGGTGCATATCCGGCGGCGGTCGTTGCCGGGGCGCTGGGCTTCGAGGATGCGCTGCGGCTGGTCAGCCTGCGGGGTGAGCTGATGCAGCAGGCGTATCCGCAAGGCTACGGCATGAGCGCGATCATCGGCCTGGATCTGGCGGCAGTAGAAGCCTTGCTGGAGCAGGTGCACGGTGAAACGACGCCGGTCTACCTGGCCAATATCAATGCCGATAATCAGGTGGTCATTGCCGGCAGCGACGAAGCCATGCGCCTCGTCGCTGAGCGGGCCCGCCGCCAAGGCGCCGCCAAGGCCTGCCGGTTGGCGGTGAGCGTGCCGTCCCACTGCCCGTTGCTGGAGGTCCCGGCGCGGACATTGGCCCAGGCATTCCTCGATGTGCCGTTGAAAACACCGACGCTGGGCTATCTCAGTGGCAGCCGCGCCCGACCGGTGACCAAGACCGATGCTCTGCGCGACGACCTGGCCTTTAACATGTGCCGCGTGGTCGATTGGCGCGGCACCGTGCAAAGCGCCTACGAACGCGGCGTGCGGCTACAGATCGAACTGCCACCCGGCGCGGTACTCACCGGGCTGGCGCGCCGGGTGTTCGAGCAGGGCACCGTCATTGCCTTCGACGGTGCCCGGCTCGATACCTTGCAGGCGCTGTTGCGTGAGGAGGGAAGCCGCCAACCCTAGACACCGACTCAAGCTGGCGAAGCACAAAAACAACAACTTCGACGATGCACTTTGAGGACTACGACAATGATTATTTACGGTGTGGCGTTTCTGGCCTTTTGTACCCTGGCGGGTATTTTTATCGGCGAGCTGCTGGGCAAATTGATTGGCGTGCCGGCCAACGTCGGCGGCGTCGGCATTGCGATGCTGCTGTTGATCGGCCTGGGCAGTTATCTGGGCAAGCGTGGCCTGTTCAAGGGTAAGTCCGAGGCCGGCGTGGAATTCTGGAGCGCGGTCTACATTCCCATCGTGGTGGCGATGGCGGCGCAGCAAAACGTCTACGGTGCGCTCAAGGGCGGACCTATGGCGATCCTGGCTGGCACCTTGGCAGTGGTGATTGCCTTCGCGTTGGTGCCGGTGCTGGTGCGCATTGGCAACAAAGATTCCCAGGCCGATGTTTCCGTTAAGACGGTCGGGTGATTGCCATGTACGAATCCATGATGAAAGTCATCACCGGCTACGGCCTGATCAGCGGCTTCGCCATTGTCGGCATCACCATGTGGGTGTCCTATTGGATCAGCAACACGTTCACCAAAGGTCGGTTGCATGGCTCGGCCATCGCCATTCTGCTTGGGCTGGTGCTCTCCTACATAGGCGGGGCAATGACTGGCGGGCAGAAGGGCGTGGTGGACATTCCCCTGCTGTCTGGGATTGGCCTGCTGGGCGGTGCCATGCTGCGGGACTTCGCCATCGTCGCCACGGCGTTCGGCGTGAGCATCGAAGAACTCAAGCGTGCCGGTTTCGTTGGCGTGCTGGCGTTGTTCGTCGGTGTCGGTACGTCATTCATTGCCGGTGTCGGCGTGGCGATGGCCTTCGGTTATACCGATTCGGTGAGCTTGACCACTATCGGCGCGGGGGCGGTGACCTATATCGTCGGGCCGGTGACCGGGGCGGCTATCGGTGCCAGTTCCGAAGTGATGGCGCTGTCCATTGCCGCTGGGTTGATCAAGGCGATCCTGGTGATGGTGGCGACACCGTTCGTGGCACCGATGATTGGTCTGAATAATCCCCGCAGCGCGGTGATCTTCGGTGGCTTGATGGGCACCTCCAGCGGCGTGGCCGGTGGTTTGGCGGCCACTGATCCGAAGCTGGTGCCCTATGGCTGCCTGACGGCGGCGTTCTATACGGCGCTTGGGTGTCTGCTGGGGCCTTCGTTGTTATTCCTGATCATGCGGGGGTTGATCGGATAGGGCTTAGGCTTTTTGCTGACAGGGCTGGCCTCATCGCGAGCAAGCTCGCTCCCACACAGGTTTTGTGTCGTACTCAGATGTTGGGGATGACACAAATCAATGTGGGAGCGAGCTTGCTCGCGATGGGGGGCGGCACGATTTCAGGCCTGGCGATTGGCATACATCCGGCACTCGGCCAACAGCGCCAGCAGGTTCGGATCCCGTTCCTTGGCCTTGAGAAACACTACGCCGATGTGCTGCTGCAAGCGGTACTTTTCCTGCAATGGGATCAGTTTCACCCGGTTTTCATACACCGCCGCGATCCGGCCGGGCAGCAAGGCATAACCCACCCCGGAGCTGACCATGCTCAGCAGGGTGAAGATGTCGTTGACCTGCATCGCCACCTTCGGCTCGAACCCCGCCTGCTTGAACACCCGAATCCCGTCCTGATGTGTGGCGAAACCCTGGGTCAAGGTGATGAATGTCTCGTCGCGAACCTCGGCCAGGTCGACTTCGCTGCGCTGGGCAAAGGGTGAGTCGGCTGGCGTGGCGAGGAAGATGTCATCGGAAAACAGCGCAATCTGCTCGCAGTCCGGGTCGTTGACGCTGTCGTCCAGGGACACCAGGATCGCATCGACCTCCATGTTCTTGAGCTTGTACAGCAGGTCGATGTTGGAACCCATGATCAGGTCTATATTGAGTTCGCTGCGGCGGATCTTCAGGCCCATGATCAGTTGCGGCACGGTCTTGACCGTCAACGAATACAGCGAGCCGAGCTTGAAGCGCTCGGCGGAGAACCCGGCGGCTTCACGGGTCAGGCGCACGCTGTCGACCACGTCCTGGATCAGCTTCTGCGCCCGCTCTTCCAGCACGTAAGCGCTTTCCAGCGGTGTGAGGTTACGCCCTTCGTGCTTGAACAATGGGCAGCGCAGGGCGCTTTCCAGCGAGTGAATGGCCCGGTGCACACTGACGTTGCTGGTCTGCAACTCGGCCGCTGCCCGCGCCAGGTTGCCGGTGCGCATGAAGGCCAGGAACACCTCCAGTTTCTTCAGGGTCAATTCTTCGTCGATCAGCATGGGGCGGACTCTTATTCGTATCGCCCGATTGTGCCCCAATTGGCCTAGGGATGTGATCGTTCCCACGCTCTGCGTGGGAACGCCTCAATGGACGCTCCGCGTCCGCTTTGGGACGCGGAGCGTCCCGGGCTGCATTTCCACGCGGAGCGTGGGAACGATCATCCAATGATTAAATCAACAAACATTGCACTTTGCAGCGCCAAGCCTGAGCCTTGGCGTCTGTTTTGGAATGTGAGGGGGGATTGGATGTATCACGGGGAACGACTCAACGCCTGGACGCACCTGGTCGGGGCGGTCGCGGCTTTTATCGGGGCGGTGTGGCTGCTGGTGATTGCCGGGATGGCCGGCGATCCGTGGAAGATCGTCAGCGTGGCCATCTATGGGTTCACCTTGCTGGTGCTGTACAGCGCTTCGACGGTCTACCACAGCGTGCGCGGGCGCAAAAAGGAAATCATGCAGAAGGTCGATCACTTTTCGATCTACCTGCTGATCGCCGGCAGTTATACGCCGTTCTGCCTGGTGACCCTGCGCGGGCCGTGGGGCTGGACGTTGTTCGGGATCGTCTGGGGGCTGGCCGTGATTGGTATCTTGCAGGAGATCAAGCCGCGTTCCGAAGCGCGGATCCTGTCGATCGTGATCTACGCCGTGATGGGCTGGATCGTGCTGGTGGCGGTCAAGCCCCTGCTGGCGGCCCTGGGCAGCACCGGGTTCGCCTGGTTGGCCTCGGGCGGCGTGTTATACACCGTCGGCATCATCTTCTTCGCCCTCGACCACCGGCTGCGCCACGCCCATGGCATCTGGCACCTGTTCGTGATCGCCGGCAGCCTGCTGCACTTCGTGGCGATTCTGTTTTATGTGCTCTAACTCATGACCACCACCAAACCACTGTGGGAGCGAGCAAGCCCGCTCCCACATTATCCGCAGGACACTAGAAATCCCCCCACAACTGCTGCGCCACGGCCAGGGCCACCACCGGCGCGGTTTCGGTGCGCAGCACGCGTGGGCCGAGGCGGGCGGCCTGGTAGCCGGCGGTCTTGGCCTGCTCGACTTCGGCATCCGACAACCCGCCTTCGGGACCGATCAGGAAGGCCAGGGTCGACGGTTTGTCATGACTGACCAGCGGCTCGGCCACCGGGTGCAGCACCAGCTTCAGTTCGGCCTCGGCCTGCTTCAACCAGTCAGTCAGCAGCAGCGGCGGATGAATCACCGGCACGGTCGAGCGCCCGCACTGCTCGCAAGCACTGATCGCCACCTGGCGCCAGTGCAGCAGGCGCTTGTCGGCGCGTTCGTCCTTGAGGCGCACTTCGCAACGTTCGCTGAAAATCGGCGTGATCTCGCTGACCCCCAGCTCCGTGGCTTTCTGGATCGCCCAATCCATGCGCTCGCCTCGGGACAGGCCCTGGCCGAGGTGGATACGCAACGGCGATTCAAGTTGTCCGGCGAACTGCTCGTCCAACTGCACCCGCACGCGCTTTTTGCCGACTTCGGCCAACGTGCCGCGAAACTCCTGGCCGGAGCCATCGAACACTTGCACCGCATCGCCCTCGGCCATGCGCAGCACCCGGCCGATGTAATGGGCCTGGGCTTCGGGCAGTTCGTGGTCGCCGAGGCTCAGGGGGGCGTCGATGAAGAAGCGGGACAGTCTCATGTCGAATCTCTGAAAAAGTTAATGGTGCTATGGATGCTCCCGGCACCTGTGGCGAGGGGATTTATCCCCGCTGGGCTGCGAAGCAGCCCCAAATACATCCAACGCGATTTGCCTGAAGCACCGGGGTATCCGGTTTTAGGGCTGCTGCGCAGCCCAGCGGGGATAAATCCCCTCGCCACAATAGTGTTCCAACAAGAAGACCGAGGTTCAGCCCGGATCACGATAGCCCGGGTGAAAATCCTTCGGCACCGCCACACTGACCTTGTCCCGGGTGGCGATGTCGATGCCTTCACTGGCCACTTCGGCGAGAAAGTCGATCTGCTCCGGGGTGATGACATACGGCGGCAGGAAGTACACCACGCTACCCAACGGCCGCAGCAACGCACCGCGCTCCAGGGCATGCTGGAACACCGCCAGGCCACGCCGTTCCTGCCACGGATACGCGGTTTTGCTGGCCTTGTCCTTCACCATCTCGATGGCCAGCACCATGCCGGTCTGGCGTACTTCGGCGACGTTCGGGTGATCGGCAAGGTGCGCGGTGGCGCTGGCCATGCGTTGGGCCAGGGCCTGGTTGTTTTCGATGACGTTGTCTTCTTCGAAGATATCCAGCGTCGCCAAGGCCGCCGCGCAGGCCAGCGGGTTGCCGGTGTAGCTGTGGGAATGCAGGAAGGCGCGCAGGGTCGGGTAGTCGTCGTAGAACGCGCTGTAGACCTCGTCGGTGGTCACGCACGCCGCCAGCGGCAGGTAGCCGCCGGTCAGGGCCTTGGACAGACAGAGGAAGTCCGGCGTGATGCCGGCCTGTTCACAGGCGAACATCGTCCCGGTGCGGCCAAAGCCGACGGCGATTTCGTCATGGATCAGGTGCACGCCATAGCGGTCGCACGCCTCGCGCAATAACTTCAGGTACACCGGGTGGTACATGCGCATGCCGCCGGCACCCTGGATCAGTGGCTCGACGATCACCGCCGCCACCGTGTCGTGGTGCTCGGCCAGGGTCTGCTCCATGGCGGCGAACATCGCGCGCGAATGTTCCTCCCAGCCCATGCCCTCGGGGCGGTGGTAGCAGTCGGGGCTCGGTACCTTGATCGTGTCCAGCAACAGCGCCTTATAGGTCTCGGTGAACAACGGCACATCACCCACCGACATCGCCGCGATGGTTTCGCCGTGGTAGCTGTTGCTCAGGGTGACGAAGCGCTTCTTGTCCGGCCGGCCGCGATTGATCCAGTAGTGGAAGCTCATCTTCATCGCCACTTCGATGCAGGACGAGCCGTTATCGGCATAGAAGCACCGGGTCAGGCCCTCGGGCGTCATCTTCACCAGGCGCTCGGACAGTTCGATCACGGGCTGATGGCTGAAGCCGGCCAGGATCACATGCTCCAGCTGATCGACCTGGTCCTTGATGCGCTGGTTGATGCGCGGGTTGGCATGGCCGAACACGTTGACCCACCAGGAACTGACGGCATCGAGGTAGCGCTTGCCTTCGAAATCTTCCAGCCACACGCCTTCACCGCGCTTGATGGGGATCAGTGGCAGCTGTTCGTGGTCTTTCATCTGGGTGCAGGGATGCCATAGCACCGCGAGGTCGCGTTGCATCCACTGGTTATTCAGGCCCATTTACAGTCTCCTCGAGGCGGCTCGCGGCGGGCGCGGGCAAAACAATCGCGCAAGCCTATGCAATGGCGGCCGTGGGGACAACCCATTGTGTCGCTGGCGCTACTTTTAGCGAGGCGATAGACGCCGCTGGCGGCGCTTTGATGGCTGTCGTATTCTTCGCCGTTCCCTGAGCCGACTGGCTCGAAAAACCGAGAGCCGCCTGGCTCGAAAGCTGAAATTTCCTACGTTTAATCCGGAGTTCGTTGAATGTCTGCTGGTTGGCTGCGCGCCTGTGCGCTGGTGATGATAGGGCTGTTCAGCGTTTCGGCGCTGGCCAAGGACAAACAACCGACGGCCATCGTCATCGGCGGCGGCCTGGCGGGACTCACCGCGGCCTATGAGCTGCAGAACAAAGGCTGGGCCGTGACGCTGCTGGAAGCCAAGCCGGACCTGGGCGGTCGCTCGGGCATGGCCACCAGCGAGTGGATCGGCAATGAGAAGACGCAGCCGGTGCTGAACAAGTACGTCTCGACCTTCAAGCTGAGCACCACGCCGGCCCCGGAGTTCGTGCGTACCCCCAGCTACCTGATCGACGGCACCTACTTCACCGCCGCCGACCTGGCGACCAAGCAGCCGGCCACCGCCGAAGCCCTCAAGCGCTACGAAACCACCCTGGACGACCTGGCGCGCTCCATCGAAGACCCGCAGAACCCGGCGGCCAACAACACGTTGCACGCCCTGGACCAGATCACCGTCTCCAACTGGCTCGATCGTCTACAACTGCCGGCCACGGCGCGTCAGTTGGTGAACCAGGAAATTCGCACCCGTTATGACGAACCTTCGCGCCTGTCGCTGCTGTATTTCGCCCAGCAGAACCGCGTCTATCGTGGCGTGTCCGACCGCGACCTGCGGGCCTCGCGCCTGCTCGGCGGCAGTCCGACCCTGGCCCAGGCGTTCGTCAAGCAACTGAAAACCATCAAGACCAACTCGCCGGTGTCGGCCATCTCCCAGGACAAGGACGGCGTGACCGTCAAGGTCGGCAGCGTGGGTTACCAGGCTGACTACGTAGTGCTGGCGGTGCCATTGCGGGCGCTGAACAAGATCCAGTTGACCCCGGCCCTGGACGCCCAGCATCAAGGCGCGATCAAGGGCACCAACTACGGTTGGCGCGACCAGATCATGCTCAAGTTCAAGACCCCGGTCTGGGACAGCAAGGCACGCATGTCGGGCGAAATCTACAGTAACGCCGGCCTGGGCATGATGTGGATCGAGCCGGCCATGAAGGGCGGCGCCAACGTGGTCATCAACCTGTCCGGCGACAACGCCCGGGTGATGCAGGCCTTCGGCGACAAGCAGATGGTCGATCAGGTGCTGATCCGCCTGCACGCGTTTTATCCACAGGCCCGTGGCGCGTTCACCGGCTATGAAATCCGCCGCTACAGCACCGACCCGTCCACGGGCGGCGCGTACCTGGCCTTTGGCCCGGGCCAGATCAGCAAGTACTGGCGTCTGTGGGAAAAACCGTTGCAGCGTGTAGCCTTTGCCGGCGAACACACCGATACCCTGTATCCGGGCACCCTGGAAGGCGCCTTGCGCAGCGGCCAGCGGGCTGCCAGCCAGGTTGAAGACCTGGCGGCCGGCAAGTCGTTCGAACCGGCCAAGGTCGCGCCGGCTGCAACGGCCGCCGCTGCCGGCGCGGTGGCGGCGAAGAAGGGCAACTTCTTCAGCAACCTGTTTGGTGGCTCGGATGACGAGAAGAAGCCGGAGCCGGTCAAGGCACCCGAGCCGGTAGCGCCTGCTCCAACGCCTGCGCCCGTCCCAGCACCCGCATCTGTGGAACCACCAGCGCCTGCTCCGGCGAAAGTTGAGCCAACCAAGAAAGCAACGGCCAAACCGGCGGCGAAAAAACCAGCTGCCAAGACCCCGGCTAAAAAAGCGCCGACCAAGGCACCGGTAAAAAAGGCCGAGCCGGCGAAGAAGCCAGCAGTCAAACCGACGACGACTACTGAAACCAAGTCTCAGTAACGATCAGGTGGAAAGAACGCGGTTCAAGGACCTAATGCTGTTCACTTGAGGCAATCGACAAACCCGTGGCGGGGGAGCTTGCTCCCGCTGGGCCGCGAAGCGGCCCCCAAACCTGCCAAATGCGGAGCATCAGGCACACCGCACCCGCCGGTTTACGACTGCTTCGCAGCCGAGCGGGAGCAAGCTCCCTCGCCACAGGTCCTTCATTTTTCTCAAATGAACCACATGGGCCCAGGGGCCGCGTTTTTTTATCCCGCATCAAGCGTATCGGCGCCGCTTGATAAGCGCGACGTCCTACACGCCTCGGCGATATATCGGAAACTTCCCACCCTTTAACCGGAAGCAGGCGATAGCGCTTACCAAGCCATAAGTCTAGGCTCCTCGAAAAACAGGAGCGTGTATGAAAAAACTGATGGCAATGGTCGTATTGGTTTCGATGTACGGGTGCGTGTATGGCGAATGCCGGGATCCTTTGAAAATTCCAATGATTCCAAAAAGAGATCCGCAGTTAGCACACAAATGCTCCATCGATCCATATAGGCCTGAGTGCTCGGTGAACTAATAATTCACAATTTTCACCTCGTAAAAGCTGGAGTTAATATGAAGTTGATAGCAGCTTTAATGCTATTGGCAGTATTCGGTATCAGTGGTTGCACTGCTGATGGTCGTATGGTGCTGAAAAAGCACGATCCTCAATTAGTTTATAGATGCGACATGGATCCTTACAGGCCTGAGTGCGCCAATAAGTGACTCTAGAGAGGCGGCAGTGAAAACGACCAAGTTTTAATTTCAAAGTCCTCAAATAAAATTTTGACCCGCTTTGGCTTGGACATACGTCCCGGGACGAAGCCAAAGCGAGCCCAGCATAGCTTTCCCGTTCGCCTGTCATGGATGACCAGGTTGCCGTCATCCTGAATGACCATACAAGCGTTGTACCAAAGCGACTTGTCCCTGCTATGGCTACTTTCAGCAATCCATAAGCGTCTTCTGGATGGATCATAAAGAAAGCCACTATCAGCGATTACAAATTGCAGGGGCTCTCGCATTCTCTTTGGATACAAGGTTGCACTATAACGTTGATTGCTGTCTGCAATCCAGACGACAGTACCGACGTCCTTGATAACCAAATTCCCATCAGCCTGCAATATCAGTCGAAACTTTCCGTTTGGGGACTGAAGAAACTGCCCCGGCGCCATTGTTTGATTGGGCGGAAGTAGCGGTGAGCCGTTGGCCCGAAATGGGGTGTAAGGAACAGCCATGCTTCACCTCGTTCAATAGTTGTTGAACGCCCATGTGATCAAGAGGAGAAGCGGAAATGACGATACATATATATTGCATGGAAAAAATAGTTGGGCGATGGTGACGATTCCGACGCGGTCTTCTGTTGCAGCGAGCCTGCTCGCGATGAGGCTCAGGCGCATATCCAGCGGCCGCCAGCCCCCTCGCCATCACCTACCGTTTCCCCTTTAATCTTTCCTTAACCCACCCCCTCCAGACTGATGATCGTATTTCTCGATATTTCAAAGCGAAAATTTCCGCTTTAAATC
This sequence comes from Pseudomonas sp. NFACC24-1, assembly GCF_900115235.1. Lineage (NCBI taxonomy): Bacteria > Pseudomonadati > Pseudomonadota > Gammaproteobacteria > Pseudomonadales > Pseudomonadaceae > Pseudomonas > Pseudomonas sp. NFACC24-1. Next base: position 29,339 of record NZ_FOVS01000013.1, on the reverse strand, counting down.
GATAGATAACTCGCTAGTCTTGATCGCAGTTTTTACAGGATATGAGCAATGCAGCTTCGCAACTCTTCTTCTCGCTATGGCTGGGTCAGTATCGCTGTGCACTGGGGCGTTGCGCTGGTGGTGTACGGGCTGTTCGCCCTGGGCCTGTGGATGGTCGGCCTGGATTACTACAGCACCTGGCGCAAAGACGCGCCGGACCTGCACAAGAGCATTGGCCTGGTGCTGCTGGCGGTCATGTTGCTGCGGGTGGTCTGGCGGTTTGTCAGCCCGCCACCGCCGACCCTGCCAACCTATGGCCGCCTGACCCGCGTCGGCGCCAAGCTTGGACATAGCGCACTGTATCTCGGGTTGTTTGCCGTGATGATTGCCGGTTACCTGATTTCCACCGCAGACGGTGTCGGGATACCGGTGTTTGGCCTGTTTGAAGTACCCGCGCTGGTGTCCGGACTGCCCGATCAGGCAGACGTCGCCGGTGAGATCCACTTCTACCTGGCATGGGCGCTGGTCATTTTTTCCGGCCTTCATGCGTTGGCAGCATTGAAACACCACTTTATCGACCGTGACGCGACCCTCAAGCGCATGCTGGGGCGCCAAGCCTGATGTTCAACCTCGACTCCAAAGGAATAGAAAGCATGTTGAAAAAGACGCTCGCCGCCCTGGCAATCGGTTCTGCCCTGCTGTCTGCCGGCCAGGCCATGGCTGCCGACTACGTCGTTGACAAGGAAGGCCAGCACGCCTTCGTCGACTTCAAGATCAGCCACCTGGGCTATAGCTACATCACCGGTACCTTCAAGGACATCGACGGCAAGTTCAGCTTCGACGCCGCCAAGCCTGAAGCCAGCAAGATCGAGTTCAACGTGAATACCGCCAGTGTGTTCACCAACCACGCCGAGCGCGACAAGCACATCGCCAGCGCTGACTTCCTGAACGCCAGCAAATTCGGCAAGGCCACTTTCGTGTCCACCAGCGTCAAGTCCACTGGCAAGAACGCTGATGGCAAGGAAACCGCCGATGTGACCGGTGACCTGACCCTGTTGGGCGTGACCAAGCCGGTCGTGGTCAAGGCCACCTTCCTGGGTGAAGGCAAGGACCCGTGGGGCGGCTACCGTGCTGGCTTCGAAGGCACCACCAGCATCAAGCGTTCGGACTTCGGCAAGCAGAAAGACCTGGGGCCAACCTCCGACGCGGTCGAACTGTACGTCTCGTTTGAAGGTGTCAAAGCGAAGTAACCTTCGCGCCTGACAAAAAAACGCCCCTGGTCTTGGGACCAGGGGCGTTTTTTATTACGCGGATTCGGGCAACACAGAGAACCCTGTGGGAGCGAGCTTGCTCGCGATGGCGTCTTACCAGTCGACTTGATGTTGACTGACATACCGCTATCGCGAGCAAGCTCGCTCCCCCATTGGGAATGTGTCGGGCCAAAAAAAGCCCCGGGTCGCGAGACCCGGGGCTTTTTCACGGCTTGGAAAAACTCAGCGATTGCGTGTCAGCAATGCCGGTTTTTCGCCCCGTGGACGGCTTGGCAGTTGATCCAGCTGTTCAGGTGTCGGGAAGCGATCGGCTTTCGATTCCTTGTGCATGATTTTCGGCTGGTTGCTGCGTGGGTTCTGCACGGCCGGTTCCTGGCGAGGCTGGTCGTCACGGGCCGGGCGGCGCGGGCGGGTGTCGTCGCGGCGGGCCTGGCCGTCACGTGGGGCGCCGTTGCGTGGGCCGCTGCGCTTGGCCGGTGGTGTGCCGGTAGACGAGCCGTTGCTGTTGCGCGGACCGTTCTGGCGACCCTGTGGCTGGCCACCGCGCGGAGCGCCTGCACCTGCGCCCTGTGCTGGGGCGCCCGGACGACGACCGCGGCCCTGGGCCGGTTTCTGCTGCGGCACGTAGTCGACGCGGTTACCGAAGTTATCGACATCGTCATCCAGGAACTCGTCCGGCGCACGATCGGCTGCGGCGCGCGGAGTCGGGCGCTGCTGCTCACGGGCTGGGGTACCTTCGCGAGGCTTCTGCTCGCGGGCAGGGCGTTCGCCGCGGCCATTGCTGTTGCTGGCCGATTTCTCCTTGCCCTTGTCCTTGCCTTTGTCTTTGCGACCGCCGCCGCCACCACCGCCGTTCGGACCGTCGCCCCGTGGGCCACGGGCATTGCGCGGATTACGCACATCCGGACGTTCGCGCACTTCAGGCTTCTCGGCTTCGATGGTACTGGCATCGAAGCCCATCAGGTCACCGTCGGCAATTTTCTGCTTGGTCATGCGCTCGATGCTTTTGAGTAGCTTTTCTTCGTCCGGCGCGACCAGCGAGATCGCTTCGCCCGAACGACCGGCACGGCCGGTACGGCCGATACGGTGAACGTAATCTTCATCGACGTTCGGCAGCTCGAAGTTGACCACGTGGGGCAACTGGTCGATGTCCAGGCCACGGGCCGCGATGTCGGTGGCCACGAGGATGCGCACTTCGCCGGCCTTGAAGTCGGCCAGGGCCTTGGTGCGGGCGTTCTGGCTCTTGTTGCCGTGGATCGCCACGGCTGGCAGGCCGTGCTTGTCCAGGTACTCGGCCAGGCGATTGGCGCCGTGCTTGGTACGGGTGAAGACCAGGACCTGTTCCCAGGCGCCGGCGGTAATCAGGTGCGCCAGCAGGGCACGTTTGTGGCTGGCCGCCAGGCGGAACACACGTTGCTCGATACGCTCGACCGTGGTGTTCGGCGGCGTGACTTCGATGCGCTCCGGGTTGTGCAGCAGCTTGCCGGCCAGGTCGGTGATGTCCTTGGAGAACGTCGCCGAAAAGAGCAGGTTCTGGCGCTTGGCGGGCAGGCGGGCGAGGACTTTCTTCACGTCATGGACGAAGCCCATGTCGAGCATGCGGTCGGCTTCGTCCAGCACGAGGATTTCAACGTGGGACAAATCGACGCTGCCCTGGCCGGCCAGGTCCAGCAAGCGACCGGGGCAGGCCACCAGTACATCGACGCCACGGGACATGGCCTGGACCTGGGGGTTCATGCCGACGCCGCCAAAAATGCAGGCGCTGACGAACTTCAGGTCGCGAGCGTAGACCTTGAAGCTCTCGTGTACCTGGGCCGCCAGTTCGCGGGTAGGGGTCAGGACCAGTACGCGCGGTTGGCGCGGGCCATGACGCTGGGATTTGTCTGGGTGACCGTTGGGAAACAACCGCTCCAGGATCGGAAGGGCGAAACCACCGGTTTTACCAGTACCTGTCTGCGCCGCGACCATCAGGTCGCGACCTTGCAACACGGCGGGAATGGCCCGCTGTTGCACCGGGGTAGGCTGGGTATAGCCGGCGGCTTCGATGGCGCCGACTAAAGCCTCGGAGAGACCGAGGGAAGCAAAGGACATGAGTAATCCTGTTTTAGTGAGGGCCTGGCCCAATGGGATAGTCTTGCCGGGCGCGAATGACGTTCAACCAAAAGACGTCATCCCGTCCGGTCCTGCCGGGTCTCGAAGGCGGGTCCGGACAAGGCTCGCGCGGGCTGTAGGCTGCGCTGTAGCGGTGTCGGGATGCCTTTTGCAAGACCGGGCGTCCGGGCGTGAGCCTGGCGGGAAGGCCGGAGTATAACAGAGCAAACGCCCCGCGCCGCTTTCCTGCTGCTCAACGGTTTATTTCAGTGCTGGCCCGACTGGGCGGTGTGGCCTTGGTCATGGCGCCTGCGCCGTAGCGGGCGCTCAGTTCGGCATAGGCTGGTTCGCGCTTGAAACGCTTGAGTTCGGCACTGAAGCGTTGCACCAGCAAATCCATCCCGGCATTGCGCCGCACCGCCAGGTATTGGCTTTGACGGCTCACCACCTCCGGGTTTTCGGTGATCTGGTCGCCCAATTGCATTTGTTCGAGCAGATGTCGGCCGACCCTGCGGTCGGTGATGAGCAGGTCGATTCGGCCCAGTTGCAACTTGCCGAAGTTGGCTTCATGGGTGGGCGCCGCTTCACGTTTGAACAGGGTCGACTCACTGAAGGCCTGGCTGTACAGGTAACCGGGCGAGGTGCCGACGGTCAGGCCGCCCAAGTCGTCGAGCGTGCGAAACGGATGGGGGCGGGCGTTGGCGTAGAACATCACGAATTCCACGTCCGACAGCGGTTCGCTGGGGTAAAGCAACAGGGCATCGCGCTCATCGCTGTGGAAAATGTCCAGCGCCCCGTCCGCCAACCCTTGTTCCAGCATTGCCAGGCACCGCTTCCAAGGCAGGAACTGCCATTCCACGTCGATGCCCAGGCGCTTGAACACAATGGCCGTGGCTTCGTAGTCCAGGCCGAGCTTCTTGCCGTTCTCTTCGTAGACATAAGGCGCCCAGGGTTCGGTGACAATGCGCAACTTCTCGGCCTGAGCGGTCACGCTCAGGCACAAGAGAAGAAGGGCGGTCAGCAGCTGGACAATGACAGGCATGGGCCTGAGGTTACGACGAGAGCTTATCAAATAGCTAGAGCGCTCTGGCCTGTGCCCTGGTGGCTGTTTGGCTAGTGAGTCAACTTCTGCGAATTTGAACCAGCGAACTCACCGCGCAGGCCACTACTTGCCTTTTGCCTGCATCAGGTGCGCATAGATGGCTTCGCGGCGCTCACCCAGCACGAGACGAATCAGCGGATGATCGAGCCAACGTTTGAGTTCATGGTCCTGCAGCGACTTTTCCAGGCGATTTTCGACGTTTTCCAGGGCTTTTTCCCACCAGACCGGGGCGCAGGCCTGGTCGAACTCGTTGGTATGGCGATAGCAGCCATAGAGGATCTCGCGCATGAACTGGCGTTTATGGCCGGGCAGCCCCAGGGTGATGAACTTGTAGGCCAGGCGTTGGAAGGTCGGCGGCCGAGGCAGGTTGGCGGTGACTTGGCCGGTTTCATCCAGGGCTTTGTGGCAAGTCGGTGCGGCACCGTGTTTGGCGAGCCAGGCTTTGGTCTTGGCGCGAAACAGCTGCTTGCGGCTCCAATAGTGGTGGATCAGGTCCGGGCATTCGCGCACTTGCACCGAGCGATAGGCCGCTACCGAAAGGCAGAACTCTTCCAGCGTGTAGGCACCCTTCGCCAATGGATACAGTTCATCCATCAGGGCGATCGAGCGATCCAGGACTGACGCGTCGGCGCAGTTGAGACCAATGACCCCGGAGTTCAGCAAGGGCATGTCGTCGTCCGCCAACTGCCGCTGGTGCAATGTGTCGGCCAGTGTCAGGTAAAGCCCGGCGTCTTTGTTGGCGCCATACGTCAGGCCGAAGGCATTGCACAGCAATGTACCAGGCTGGACGCGACGAAACAGTTCGAGGGGGGAGCAATGGAAAAAAGTGTCGGTGTCGATCAGCAGCGCCACTTCGGCTTCTTCGAGCACTTTGCGCATCACCACGTGCTTGGCACGGAAGTGATACCCGTGGGGTTCGATCCAGGCCTGGCGGGTTTCATTGTCCAATGGGCGCAAACGCACCGGCAGCCCTGCGTACGGTGCGGGATTGTCGGTGAACACCTGGATATCCAAGGCTTCGTCCGGCGTCTTGCGCAGGCCGGCCAACGCGCTGGCGATGCTGAACAACGCTTCCTGGTGGTAGGTTTCGGCCCCGTAGACCAGATAAATGAGTTGTGGGGTCGTTAGCCTGTGACCATTGGGCATCTACTGCGATCCTCCAGATGTCTGTGCTTAAAAAAAAGGCCTTGGTTTTCGCCAAGGCCTCTTTGTACCACCGCATTAAGTCAATTCAGCGCGGCAGCTTGAGGTTGTTCCATACCGCGAGGCTGGGCTCGGCCTGGTTAAGGGTATAGAAATGCAGCCCCGGTGCGCCGCCTTGCAACAAACGCTCACACATTTGTGTGATGACTTCCTCGCCGAAGCTTTGGATGCTTGAGGAGTCATCGCCATAGGCTTCCAGTTGTTTGCGAATCCAGCGTGGGATTTCTGCACCGCACGCGTCGGAGAAGCGCGCCAGCTTGCTGTAGTTGGTGATCGGCATGATTCCCGGCACGACAGGAATGTCGACGCCCAGCTTGCGGATACGTTCGACGAAGTAGAAATAACTGTCGGCGTTGAAGAAATACTGGGTGATGGCACTGTTGGCGCCAGCATTGGCCTTGCGCACGAAATTGCGCAGATCGTCTTCGAAGTTGCGCGCTTGCGGGTGCATTTCCGGATACGCAGCCACTTCGACGTGAAAGTGTTCGCCGGTTTCCTCACGAATGAAGCTCACCAGTTCGTTGGCGTGGCGCAGCTCACCGCTGGCCATGCCCATGCCCGACGGCAGGTCGCCACGCAGGGCAACGATGCGCTTGATGCCGGCGGCCTTGTACTGGGTCAACAGGCTGCGCAGGTCGTCCTTGCTGTCGCCGACGCAGGACAGGTGAGGGGCAGCGGGAACTTTGACTTCGCTTTCGAGCTGCAACACGGTGTTCAGGGTGCGATCACGGGTCGAACCGCCGGCGCCATAGGTGCAGGAGAAGAAGTCGGGGTTGTAGCTGGCCAACTGGCGGGCAGTGGCGATCAGTTTTTCATGCCCAGCATCGGTCTTCGTCGGGAAGAACTCGAAGCTGTAGCGACGGTCTTGGGACATGGTCATATCCTTGGAAACTCGTAGGCCGGAGAGGCTTGCATATCCCTGGTGGGGGCGGGCTTATGTGGGAGCGAGCTTGCTCGCGATTGCCATCGCCTCGGTACGGCAGTTGGACCGAGGTGTCTGCATCGCGAGCAAGCTCGCTCCCACAAAAAAGCCTGCTCCCGTGGGGGAGCAGCGCCGATCAGTAGCGGTAAGCGTGCGGCTTGAACGGGCCTTCGACGGTGACGCCGATGTAGTCAGCCTGTTGCTTGGTCAGCTTGGTGACCACGCCGCCGAAACCGCGGACCATTTCCAGGGCCACTTCTTCGTCGAGTTTCTTGGGCAGTACTTCCACGGTCAGGCGCTCGGCTTTCTGGGCCGGCGACAGGTCGGCGTATTTCTGGCCGAACAGGAAGATCTGGGCCAGGACCTGGTTGGCGAACGAACCGTCCATGATGCGGCTTGGGTGACCGGTGGCGTTGCCCAGGTTCACCAGGCGGCCTTCGGCCAGCAGGATCAGGTAGTCGTCGTTCTGTGGGTCGAAGCTGCCGGTGCCGGTGCGGTGCACCTTGTGGACCTGTGGCTTCACTTCTTCCCATGCCCAGTTCTTGCGCATGAAAGCGGTGTCGATTTCGTTGTCGAAGTGACCGATGTTGCAGACCACGGCGCGCTTCTTCAGGGCCTTGAGCATGTTGGCATCGCAGACATTGACGTTGCCGGTGGTGGTCACGATCAGGTCGATCTTGCCCAGCAGCGCCTTGTCGATGCTGGCTTCGGTGCCGTCGTTGATCCCGTCGATGAACGGCGAAACCAGCTCGAAACCGTCCATGCAAGCCTGCATGGCGCAGATAGGGTCGACTTCGGACACCTTGACGATCATGCCTTCCTGGCGCAGGGACTGGGACGAACCCTTGCCCACGTCACCGTAGCCGATCACCAGCGCCTGCTTGCCCGACAGCAGGTGGTCGGTGCCGCGCTTGATGGCGTCGTTGAGGCTGTGACGGCAGCCGTACTTGTTGTCGTTCTTGCTCTTGGTCACCGAGTCGTTGACGTTGATGGCCGGGATTTTCAATTCGCCCTTGGCCAGCATGTCCAGCAGGCGGTGCACGCCGGTGGTGGTTTCCTCGGTCACGCCATGGACGTTTTCCAGCACGGATGGGTATTTCTTGTGCAGCAGCTCGGTCAGGTCGCCGCCGTCGTCGAGGATCATGTTGGTGTCCCATGGCTGGCCATCCTTGAGGATGGTCTGCTCCAGGCACCACTCGTACTCCTGCTCGGTCTCGCCTTTCCAGGCGAATACCGGGATACCGGCGGCGGCGATGGCGGCAGCGGCCTGGTCCTGGGTCGAGAAGATGTTGCAGGACGACCAGCGCACTTCGGCACCCAGGGCAACCAGGGTTTCGATCAGCACGGCAGTCTGGATGGTCATGTGGATGCAGCCGAGGATTTTTGCGCCTTTCAATGGCTGTTCGCCAGAGTACTTGCGACGCAGACCCATCAGGGCTGGCATTTCGGATTCGGCGATGATGATTTCGCGACGACCCCAGGCAGCCAGGGACATGTCGGCGACTTTGTAATCGGTAAAAGCTGCAGGCGTGATAACAGCGCTCATGAAGAGCCTCCATTCGTAATGTATGCGAATGGGCGCCGTTGTGCGTTTAGTGTCCGTGCGGGCAGGCCCGTACAAACAACGCCCCATCCGAGCCTGACAGGTCGAGCCTGCTGCAGCGCCCCTCGGACAGGTGGCGGGAACGGTCCAACGGGTGGACCGGGTAAAACGGGGCGATTATAACGGGCTAATCGGATCTTCCAAAAGGGTTTCTGTCGGCAAATCAAAATTGCCGATGACCGTCATAGGGCCCGCGACCTAGAGCCTGACCGCCCGGTCTGCCATGATGCGGCTATTCAACGGCCAGACGCACAGGAGTGAACATGAATTTCCACACCCGCAAATGGGTCAAGCCCGAAGACCTCAACCCCAACGGCACGCTGTTCGGCGGCAGCCTGTTGCGCTGGATCGACGAGGAGGCGGCGATCTACGCCATTGTCCAGCTGGGTAACCAGCGCGTGGTCACCAAGTACATCTCGGAAATCAATTTCGTCAGTGCTTCGCGCCAGGGCGACATCATCGAGCTGGGCATCACCGCCACCGAGTTTGGCCGCACCTCCATCACCCTGACCTGCGAGGTGCGCAACAAAATCACCCGCAAGAGCATCCTGACCGTGGAGAAAATGGTCTTCGTCAACCTCGGCGAAGACGGCTTGCCCGCGCCCCATGGGCGGACCGAGATCACGTACGTTAAGGATCAGTTCAAGGAGGATGTCGTCGGGTGAGATCGGCGGCGCTGTCATCGCGAGCAAGCTCGCTCCCACATCTGTGTTTGGGGTGCCACTGAACAGCTCCGAGCGCCGCGTGTCGTAGGTACATCACGCCACCGGTTCAGGAGCTGTATGGACACCCACAAAGACGGCAAGACCCCTGATCTTTCGGCTCAGGAGCAGCATGAAGTCGACCGTAACCAGCCGCCGCGGGCGGCGGTGTTGCATGAAATCATCCGCACCCAGGGCAATCTGGAGCTGGAACGTAGTATCGCCGCGCTCTGGTGGTCGGCCCTGGCAGCGGGATTGACCATGGGGCTGTCGCTGATGGCGATGGGTTTGCTCAGCTCCCGGCTGCCGGATCACGAGGGCTTCAAGGTCATCGCCAGTTTCGGTTACTGCGCCGGCTTTCTCGCGGTGATCCTGGCCCGCCAGCAACTGTTCACCGAAAACACCCTGACCGCTGTGCTGCCGATCATGAGCAAACCCACGCTGGGCAACTTCGGTCGGTTGTTGCGGCTGTGGGGGGTGGTGCTGGTGGGTAACCTGTGCGGCACCTTGCTGGTGGCCTACGTGATGCTGCATCTGCCGATTTTCGACCCGCGCACCGACCAGGCTTTCCTGGAGATAGGCCGCAAGGTCATGGAGAACGACACCGGCCAGATGTTCGCCAAGGGCATCATTTCCGGCTGGATGATTGCCACCATGGTCTGGATGATCCCGTCCATGGAAAGCGCCAAGATGTGGATCATCATTTTGATCACCTACCTCATGGCGCTGGGGGATTTCACCCACATCGTCGTCGGCTCGGCCGAAGTGTCCTACCTGGTGTTCGCCGGAGAGCTGGCCTGGAAGGATTTCTGGCTGGTGTTCGCCGGGCCGACGTTGGCGGGGAACATCGTCGGCGGCAGCTTTATCTTTGCCTTGATCAGTCATGCGCAGATTCGCAGCGAGGAAGGGCCGCCCAAGGCCAATCGTTCGACGGAGGATGGGCGGCGTGCTGATTCGCAATGACCGGGCACCTGGGCGCAGGCTCCTGGCTCAGGCGAGCGGTTCTGGGTACAACATGTTGAGCAGTGTGGTGCGGGTGTGCGATTCGGGATTGGCCAGTCCGGTGGAGCGTGATACGTAATTATCGATAACCCGCTTGAGTGCATTGTTGAAGGTCTCTTTGCTGCGCACCTCCTCCAGGTCTCGGACGACACCCTTGATGAGCTTTTCGTTCCAGTCGGTTTGACCGTTTAGAAAGATCGAAGGGTACAGCACGTACCGCACGACGTTATCGACGCGTGTAGCAAGGTCTCGCTGATTCATTTCCTCGACGGCGTGGCGCGTGACTGCGGAAATCCCGCTGGGCGCGTCCTTGTCCCAGCGAGCGGCAGCCTGCAGGTACTGCATGAAATCCGGATCACTATTGTGATTGAGCCGTTTAGCCAGCCATTCCAGCTTGTCGGGATGGTCTGCAAGTTGATCGAGGGTCCCAATGGCCATTCGGATTTGCTGGCTCGGTTCCAGTCTGGTGGAGGTTTCATTCGCCTCTTTGATGGCGATTTTCAGTTGCGTCCACGCTTCCTGTGCCTGGCGCTTGAAGGCAATGACTTGCGCGCAGGTTTCGTCTCTTTCCAATTCCGGGCTTAGTTGCTCGAGTTCTTTGTCACTCAGTGCCAGCAGGGCTGCTTCGGTCGAGTCAAACCAAAAGGTTTGCTGTGTTGCATTGCGTGCGTCGAGATGGATCTGGACAGCCTCACGCGTTTTTTCCTGGAGATAATTCTTGGTTGGCTCGGGCATGCTGAATCGAACCGTTCCACTGAGCGTCCCAGTGAAATCACCTTTAGGGGTATTCAGCGGAGCGACAACGATCTGGTTGGCGAAGCCCTTCATCTGTTTGGCATTCAGCGCAGAGTAAGCCGCGTGAGGCGCCTTGAGGAATTTGTCAACGAGGGCCGATATACCCGTCCCCCTTTGGCTTATTTGATCCGGTTCCCCACCTTCGAATACCAGGATCAAGTGTTCCTTTTCCGGGATCGGGCTCATCTGATGAACCGGATTGTAGAGGGCCGATATCGGTGTGTTGTTCAGGATGCCACCGTCGGCAACCGCCGTGGTTTCGCCCGTTCGCTGGAATGGGAGCCCTTGCACGATCGGTTTACTGAACACTACCGGCAGCGCAGCGGAGGTATGCGCTGCCACGGCGATATCCATATCAGGGGTGGTCTTAGCGCTATAAACCAATAATTGCGCGCCCCCCTCCACCATGACGGTGCCGGTGATTTCCACGGATTTAATCTGGGGAATCTCTTTGCTCAGGACATCCAAGTCGCCAAAGGTGACAAATTTTTTCTCGCGCACACTGTCGATGACTTTCTGGGCTTGCGGGGAGAGGGGTGTCGTTACGTTGTCGCAACGCTGTAAAAGCGCCGCGCAAGATTCCGTTCTGATCAGCTCCTCCAGCGGCATCCCTTTGGAACCCAGGCGTGGCACCAGATCACAAATCAGCTGTGCCAACGGGATCTTCTTCAGTTTCTTGCCTAAATTCGACCATCCATCCTGTCTGGCTGAAACACCAGGATCGGCGCTATTGAGCAAGGAGATGAGGGAAACCTTGTCTGAGATCCTATCGAAGTCCGCGTGAGTCATGCCGCTGGCGAGTAAAACAGCCGATATGGCTCCCGCGGACGAACCGGTGATCATTTCGATAACGTCCATGACACCGTTGGCTTCGAGCGCTTCCACGAGTCCGGAAATGACCACACCCTTGGCACCACCGCCACTCAGGTTCAGTTCTTCAATGGCCGGCCGATTCCTGCTGACTTTTACTCTACCGTCGTCGTACCGGGTGATTGATGTCGACCCATCTGGCCCTCCGCATAGCAACGTGCTACCACGTTCTGAGCTCGCTGACTCTTGGCTTCGGCAATCGGTTTTCTTAGGGCTGACCTCTTGAGGCTGCGACTGGATGTAGCTCTGGAGCCCGGTGGATGAGGTTGATGATGGTACAGGCATGCAGGTTCGTTCCTTGGACCCATGGAGTAGGGGGTCGAACTTTAAACAAAACCTGAAGGCATTTTCCCCGATGACTCAATTGGAAAAAATATCTGCCGCCGGCCCGCATTCGCCGGTGGACCTCAAACGAAGAGCTCTGGAACGGGGCCTCCAGCAGGCTGGTAAAACAACCTGCGCGTGCCGGGATATTTTCTTACTGAACGCGCAGCGTATTCACTCGTGGGTTGGATAGATTTCTCCGGCCCTCAAACAGCGACTGCCGCCAAGCGTCGTTGTCGATGGATAAAGAACAAGGCAGTCAATACCGTGAGGCCGCCGACCGCTGCTCCAGTCCAGGGGAGATCCGCCAGGTCGGCACCACTGGCCACGACCAACCCACCCATCCAGGCCCCGGCGGCGTTGCCCAGGTTGAATGCGCTCTGGTTGAGTGTGGAACCGAGGTTCGGTGCTTCGTGGGCCTGGTCGATGATCAGCAATTGCAGGATCGGGCACAGGGCGAAGGCGAAGATGCCCCACAGCACCAGGGTGATTGCTGCTGGGATCACCGACCGGCTGGTCTGGCTGAACGCGGCCAACACCAGCACCACGGCCAGGGCCATGCCGACGAGCGAAGGCAGCAGGCGCCGGTCCGCCAGGCGTCCACCGAGGAAGCTGCCGGCCGTCAGACCGACGCCGAACAACAGCAGCATGACGGTGATGCCGTGGGGGCTGACACCGGTGATGTCCTGCAGGATCGGCGCGATGTAGGTGAATACGCTGAACAGACTGGTAGAGGCCAGTACGCTCATGCCCAGGGCGAGCAACACGTTGACCTTGCCCAGGACCTTGAACTCACTGGCCAGGTTGGCTTTGTCCATGGGAATTTCCTTGGGCAGCCAGACCCATTGGGCAATGGCCGCGATCACGCCGATGATCGAAACCGCCCAGAAGGTCGAGCGCCAGCCGGCGTATTGACCCAGGGCCGTGCCCAACGGAACGCCCAGCACGTTGGCCAGGGTCAGGCCGGTGAACATCATGGCAATCGCCTGGGCCCGCTTGTTCGGCGCCACCAGCCCGGCGGCCACCACCGAGCCGATGCCGAAGAACGCCCCGTGGCACAGCGCCGTGATCACCCGGGCAGCCATCAGCGTGGTGTAGTTCGGCGCCAGGGCGCAGAGCACATTGCCGAGAATGAACATCAGGGTCATGCCCAACAGCGTGGCCTTGCGCGGCATGTTGGCGGTGCCGATCGCCAGGATCGGCGCACCGAACACCACGCCCAGGGCGTAGCCGGTGATCAGCAGCCCGGCCAGGGGAATGCTCACGGCCAGGTCCCGGGCGACATCGGGCAACAGCCCCATGATGACGAATTCAGTCGTGCCGATGCCGAAAGCGGCAACGGCCAAAGCAAGCAAGGCGAGTGGCATGCGCAAGGTCTCTGTCTGTAGTCTTGACGCCCGGATCAGGCATACGCATGCCGGCGCCCGGTTCTAGTGAACTTGGCAGCAGCAGAATTATTGGAATTGGCTTATGCGCAACTGAGTGCGGCGTGATCGGCCTGAAGTATAAACGATCGCGAATCAATTCATGAGCCCCGCTGATCGTAGGAGCTGTCGAGTGAAACGAGGCTGCGATCTTTCCACTGACAATTGAGTCTGGCGTGAAAGATCAAAAGATCGCAGCCTTCGGCAGCTCCTACGGGCGGAGGGACAAGACAAGGAGCGTGCCGTGCTTGCGACGGCCTTGGTGTTGGTAGCGGCGCTGTTGCATGCGGCGTGGAATACGCTGATCAAATTCAGTGGCGAGCGTTTGCTGGTGGTGGCGTGCATGGACAGCGTCGCCCTGCTGTTCGTCGCGTTGACCCTGGGCTTCGTGGCATTGCCGCCGTTGGAGATCTGGCCGTGGATCCTGGCCTCGGCGGCGTTCGAGCTGTTGTACCGCTATTTGCTGATCCAGGCTTATCGGGTCGGAGACCTGGGATTGGTCTATCCACTGATGCGTGGCCTGTCGCCGCTGGTGGTGCTGGCCCTGACGTTTATTTTCGCTGGTGAAGCGCTGACGACCCAGCAGGTCATCGGTATCTTGCTGATCCCGTTCGGCATGCTTTGCCTGTTGTGGCAGGGCGGTGGCGGCGACCGGCTGCCCTGGTCGATGTTGCCGGTGGTGGCGCTGATCGGCCTGTGCATCGGTTGCTACACCTTTATCGACGGCCATGCCCTGCGGCGTTGGTCCCATCCGCTGGATTACCTGGTCTGGGTCACGCTGCTCAGCGCCTGGCCCTTCCCCTTGCTGGCGTTGGTGAGCAAACGGCCGGCGTTCATGCGGTTCTGGCACGAACAGTGGCGGCTGGGGTTGGCGGTCGGATTCTGCGTATTGTTCAGCTACGCTCTGGTGCTATGGGCCATGCAACTGGGTTCGATCGCCGAAGCGGCGGCGCTGCGGGAAATCAGCGTGATCCTGGTGGTGCTGTTCGGCATGCGCTACCTGAAAGAACCTTTTGGCTTGCCGCGGCTCTTAGCCTGCGGGCTGGTGCTGATTGGCATGCTGGTGATGAAAGCCTGACGCTCGATTCTCTATAAAACTCAAAAAAGGAAGTGCGGTATGACGGTTGCCCTGTGGTGTGTGTTGATTGCTTTTCTCCTGCCTTACCTGTGTATCGGGATCGCCAAGGCCGGTGGGAAATACCGGTTGCAGGATAATCACGACCCCCGGGATTTTCTCGATTCACTCGAAGGCGCCCCCCGGCGTGCCTACGCGGCGCAACTGAACAGCTTTGAAATCAGTCCGTTTTTCGCCGCCGCCGTGATCGTCGCGCACCTGGCCGGCAACGCCGAACTGGTCACCATCAATGTGCTGGCGGTGCTGTTCATCACCAGCCGCCTGCTCTACATCATTTGCTATCTGGCGGACTGGGCGATTCTGCGTTCGCTGGTATGGTTCGTGGGGGTAGGGTTGGTGGCGAGTTTCTTCTTCGTTTCGATTTGAGCCTGGCGGCGTCTGTACTGGGGCTTATCGCGAGCAAGCTCGCTCCCACATTGATCTAGTCGCACACAAGAGATGTGTCCACTGGCGATCAACTGTGGGAGCGAGCTTGCTCGCGATGGGGCCGGAACATCAGCACATCTCTTCAGGGATTGGCGGTCACCGCATTCGCCACCTGCGGCACTTGCGGCAACGCCATGCCCTTGGGCCAGAGCATCCAGATCTGTCCCTGTTGCTTCATGTCCCCGGCCAACTGCCCTGCGGCCTCCCCCGTGCCCCAGAACAGGTCCGCCCGCACTTCGCCGGTAATCGCACCACCAGTGTCCTGGGCGGCGACGGGGCGATTCAAGGCGCTGCCGTCGGGGCGAGTGGTGGATAACCACAGCAGGCTGCCCAGCGGAATCACCTTGCGGTCCACCGCCACGCTGTAGCCGGCGGTCAGAGGTACATTCAGCGAACCGCGCGGGCCTTCATTGCTGTCGGGGTTGCGGTTGAAGAACACGTAGCTGGGGTTGCTGGCGAGCAATTCGGGAATGCGGTTCGGGTTGGCCTTGGCCCAGGCACTGATGGTGCCCATGGTCACGTCTTCTTTCTTGAGTTCGCCTTGTTCGACCAGCCAGCGTCCGATGGGGCGGTAGGGATGGCCGTTCTGGTCGGCATAGCCGATGCGCAGTTGGCGGCCGTCAGCCAGTTGAATGCGTCCCGAACCCTGGATCTGCAGGAATTGCAGGTTCATGGGATCGGTCAGCCAGGCAATGACCGGCGCCTTCACGCCGTTGGTCTCGATGGTGGCCGCGTCGTCATACGGCTTGAGCACCCGACCTTCGAGGCGGCCGCGCAGGCGTTTACCCTTGAGCTCAGGGTAGAGGCTGTCCAGCGACACGATGATCATGTCCTCCGGTACACCGTAGACCGGAATATTCGCCGTGGTGGTCTGGGTGAGGCTGCCGGGGTAGACCGGCTCGTAATAGCCGGTAATCAGGCCGTTGGGGCTGTTGTCCCCCGAGCGCAGGCCATAGACGTCCAGGTTCTGTTTCAGGAAGTTGCGTACATCCTGTGGGGTTTGCGGCACGTTGGCCGCTGCCGCACAGGTCGGACCCCAGGTTGCATCGGCCTTGAGCCGGGTGCACGCGCCGCGCCAGGAACCGAAACCGGCCAGCAGGTCTGCATCGGACACCGCCGGCAGCGCCTCCCAGGGGGCGCTGACATAGGTGGCGAGGGCATGGGTCTGAGGTTCTTCGACCTTTTCGCCGCGGTTACAACCGGCCAACAGTGCGATCAGCGGTAGGGTCAATGCCAGGCCTTTGTGCCAGGGCTTGATGCGGCTGTTCATGAAGATTTCCTTTGCAGCCATTCGGGCGCTGTCAGGCGCTCGAACAACCCGTATTGTTGATAGGGCCATTGGTCTTTACCGATGACCCGAGGATACTAACCGCCGTTTCCTGCCCCGAGGCCAAGATGTTTGTAAAACGATTTTCCATGGCTGTGCTGGCCTGCCTGATGTTGTCCGCCTGTGGCGGCGTCGACCCCAATTCTCCCCTGGGCCAGCGCAAGACGATTTTCAAGCAGATGCTCAAGACCAATGAAGAGCTGGGCGGCATGTTGCGCGGCCGAGTCCCGTTCGATGGCGCACGCTTCGCCGAGGGCGCGGCGCAATTGGACCAATTGTCCCATGAGCCGTGGAAGCACTTCCCGCAAGTGCGTGAGCAAGACCACACCAGCGCCCGGGATGACGTCTGGCAAAAACAGGCGCGTTTCCAGGAACTGGCTCGCAGCCTTGAAGCGGCCACCGGTGAGTTGGTAACCGCCAGCAAAGTCCAGCCTTACAGGGCCAGTTACCTGGGGCCGGCGGTGCAGAAGGTCGAAGATGCGTGCAGTGCCTGTCATAAAGAGTTTCGGGATTATTGACATGCCTTGAACGATCGCAGGCTTCGCCAGCGCCTACAGATCGGATGTTCACTTATCCAACTCATCCACCGCTTCCTGCAGCTCCTTGCGGGAGGTTGCCAGCTTGTCCTTGCGTTTGTTGATCCGCTCGGCGTCGCCTTTCTTCATGGCCTTTTCCAGGTCGGCCTGACGCCGGCTGACCTCGTGCTTGGCATCGAGTACCTTGTTTTCACGCTCCTTGCGCAAGGACGCATCGGTGCAATGGGTGGTGACTTCGCTCAATGCGGTTTCCAGGCCTGCCTGCTGGTCCTGGTTGCCACGGGACTTGGCCAGTTCGATCTGGTTGATGATGCCCTGGCGCTTGGCCGCGCAGCCGGTGAGTTCCGGGGTTTGTTCGTCCGCCAGCAAAGGGGCGGCCATGGCGCTGCATAAGACCAGCAGGGCAACGGGGGACAGGAAATTCATAGCAACTCCGTAAAAAATCGCGAGCGGTCGGTACAGATGCGCTGTTGGAGCGCATGTTCGCCTCTTGGGTTCAACCGCACGGGGCCGGATTAAAAACCGTCGACCCCGGCGGAGCGTAATACGTCACTCAAGGCCAGCACCTGCGGGTCGCGAAAAAAGGCGCTCAATTGCGCGGCGCGTCCCGCTCCGATGCCGACTTCGGCTTGCCATTGTTCGGTGCTGCGCTCGGCCAGCGCCTGCCACGGCCCTTCCAGCCGGGCCCCACCGATGGGTGGCAGGCCCAAGGCCTTGAGCCATTGCCCGAAAGGGCGTTGCCGGGCGCTGTCGAGGCTGGCGAGCAGGCGCGCGCTGGTGCGTTCGCCGAAGCCGTCAATGTTAGCAAGCTCGGCGGCATCGAGGGTCAACCAATCCAACAATCCGTGAAGCCTGCCGGCAGCCAGGAGTTTTTCCCAGGTGCCGGGGCCGACATGGGGCAGGGCGAGCCCGTGCTTGCCGCTGAGCCAGTTCAGGCGTGCGAGGAATTGGCTTTCGCAGCCGGGCGTCGCTTGCCAGCAACTCAAGAAGTGATGATCGCTCGCCGCGGGGGCATTGACGTCCTGGCGCTCGAGGCTGCGCAGCACCACCTCGTCGAGTCGTGGAATGGTCAGCCCGGCCAGGCTGATGGCGACCCGATCTCCGGGACGGATGTCCATCTCCTCCCAGCGCTTGAGGGAACTGACGCTGACCCGGCGAATCCGCCGGTCGTCGAGCAGGGTCGGTTCGAGTTCCAACACAGGAGTGATGCGCCCGGTACGCCCGACCTTGAAGCGCACCTTGCGCACTTCGGCCAGGGCCTGGGCATACGGGTATTTCCAGGCCACGCTCCAGAACGGCGTCCTGGCCTGCCAACGGTCGGCGGGTGGGCGGCGGCTCTGGCGCAGGACGATCCCGTCACTGGCGAAGGGCAGCGGTGTGCGGTACCAGTGGTCGCGCCACCGCTGGGCATCCCTCAGTGTCCGGACAGGTTGGTTGTAGTCGTGGGTGTCAGCGAAACCCAGCGCGTTCAGCGCGGCCATCCGCTCTGGCAGGGTGCCGGGCCCTTCAGGCCAGTCCCAGACAAACAGGCCGATGGAGGATGCCTCCTGCGCCGTCAAATTGTTGCGCGCCATCAAACCCGCCACGGTTGCGCGGGCGTTCAGGCTGCCGCGGCTGGCTTGGACATGGGCGTCCAGGCGCCAGTACAACTCGCCCTGGACGACCAGGTCCACGGGCTGGCGCAGTTGCTGCGCGATGGCGCCGATCTGGTGCGCACTCGCGGTCCAGTCATGCCCCAGGACGCCATCGCCGCGGCTGATCGCCTGATGCAGGCGACCCTTGCGGTAAACCAGGGAGACCGCCACGCCATCGACTTTCGGTTGCGCCCAGACGTCCGCTCGACCGAGCAGCCAGGCCTCCACGGCGTCGGCGTCCTTCAGTTTTTCCAGGCCGGTATGGACGACGGGGTGCCGCACCTTTCCGCGCGCTGAGCGCAGGGGCTCGTCGGGTGTCGCGAGATGGAAGCAGCGGCGCCATTGGCCCAGCTGTGTGCGGGATTGATCATAAAGCTCATCGGCCACCAGCGATTGGCCGAGGCGGTGGTAACGATCATCCCAGGTGTCGATTTGCTGTTGCAGCGCGGCGATCTCCGCCCGGGCCCGTTCAGCGGGCCAGTCGGGACAGGGTGCGGCTAGCGCGGGGAGGGCCATGAATGCGAGGCAGGCGAGGGCATAGAGGAACGTTGGCATCGAAGCATCCTTGCTCGGTTGAGTATCTCAAGGCTAGTCAGCGTCCCGGCTGTTGCGAGGGGCGGAGCGTTACCGGATTTTGCGGCGCCTGGTGGCAAAGTCGCGGCGGTACAGTCCCGCGGGATTTCGCCACGCAACTGTCCCTTGAACCCCTCGATGACCGGTGCAGAATGAGCCTTCGATCCACCTCTGCCTGGAACGCCCGAATGGACCTGCCGACACTCGCTGTTTTCATTCCGGCCTGCTTTGCGCTGAACATGGCGCCGGGGCCGAACAACCTGCTCTCCATCAGCAACGCCTCGCGTTATGGCTTCGTCCGGGCGTGCAGCGGCGGCATCGGTCGGTTACTGGCGTTTGCGATCATGATCGCCCTGGCTGCGGTGGGGCTCACCGCCGTGTTGCACACATCGGAGCTGCTGTTCCTGGGGATCAAGCTCGTCGGTGCCGGTTACCTGTTCTATCTGGCCGTGCAGTTGTGGCGGGCCCGGCCCGAGGCTGACAGCGAAGCCGGGCTCGCATCGATGACCCGGGCCGGCCTGGCGCGCCAGGAGTTCCTGGTGGCGATTGGCAATCCGAAGGCAATTCTGTTGTTCACTGCGTTCCTGCCGCAATTCGTCGACCGTACAGGTACCGTCACTCAACAATTCGCCGTGCTGGGTGGCTTGTTCCTCGCGCTGGAGTGCATCGCCATCGGGTTGTATTGCTATATGGGCATTTACGCGCGGCGGCTGTTCGCCCGGCCCAGTGGCAAACGCCTGTTCAATCGAATGTGTGCGGGGCTGCTCGCAGGTGCGGCTTCGTTTTTGCTGGTGGCTCGGCGGGCCTAGACTCTCTGAGGGCCCTGTTGGAACCGAGGACATGGTCCCCCTGTGGCGAGGGGATTTATCCCCGCTGGGCTGCGAAGCGGCCCCAAATGGTCAAGCACCGTTAACCTGACACACCGAGGTGGCTGGTTTGGGGCCGCTGCGCGGCCCAACGGGGATAAATCCCCTCGCCACAGGGTCGGTGCCTGACATTGATTTTTTTAATAGAAAAAGCCCCTGACGACCCAGTCGCCAGGGGCTTTTTCTTACTCGCGGGTGTTACAGGCCGGCAGCGGCGCGCAGGGCGTCCGCGCGGTCGGTCTTTTCCCAGGTGAACGTGGTGAAGGTATCGCCATCGACAGTCCTGGTCTCTGGCGTACGACCGAAGTGACCATAGGCGGCGGTTTCCTGGTACATCGGGTGCAGCAGGTCGAGCATGGTGGTGATGGCGTATGGACGCAGGTCGAACACTTCGCGGACCAGGTTGATGATCTTGTCATCGCCGATCTTGCCGGTGCCGAAGGTGTTCAGCGAGATCGATGTAGGCTGGGCGACGCCAATGGCGTAGGACACCTGGATCTCGCAGCGCTCGGCCAGGCCGGCGGCCACGATGTTCTTGGCGACATAACGACCGGCGTAGGCGGCCGAACGGTCAACCTTGGAAGGGTCCTTGCCGGAGAACGCGCCACCGCCGTGACGGGCCATGCCGCCATAGCTGTCGACGATGATCTTGCGACCGGTCAGGCCGCAGTCGCCCACCGGGCCGCCGATGATGAACTGGCCGGTCGGGTTGATGTGGAACTGGGTGTCCTTGGACAGCAACTCGGCAGGCAGCACGTGCTTGACGATCAATTCCATCACGCCTTCGCGCAGGTCTTTGTAGGACACCTCAGGGTTGTGCTGGGTCGACAGGACGACGGCGTCGATACCGACCACCTTGCCGCCTTCGTAACGGCAGGTCACCTGGGACTTGGCGTCCGGGCGCAGCCACGGCAGCAGGCCGGATTTACGGGCCTCGGCCTGGCGTTTAACCAACTGGTGCGAGAAGGTGATCGGGGCCGGCATCAGCACGTCGGTCTCGTTGCTGGCGTAGCCGAACATCAGGCCCTGGTCGCCTGCGCCCTGGTCTTCAGGCTTGGCCCGGTCAACGCCCTGGTTGATGTCCGGGGACTGCTTGCCGATGATGTTCATCACGCCGCAGGTCGCGCCGTCGAAGCCGACGTCGGAGCTGTTGTAGCCGATGCCCAGGATGACGTCGCGAACGATCTGTTCCAGGTCGACCCAGGCCGACGTGGTGACTTCGCCAGCGATGATCGCCACGCCCGTTTTCACCAGAGTCTCGCACGCCACGCGGGCGAACTTGTCTTCAGCAATGATGGCGTCCAGCACCGCATCAGAAATCTGGTCGGCGATTTTGTCCGGATGCCCTTCAGACACGGACTCGGAGGTGAAAAGGGAGTATTCGCTCATCTCGATGTTTTCCTACAAGTTACCGTTGGTGAGTGTCGCCAGTGGGTCGCTGAAAGTGGCGAACCTGGATCTGGAAACCATTACGTAAGCCTACATAGAGGCTTTCCCCGGGCACGAGGCCCGCTGCGGTGGCCCAGCGGGCCAGGTCGTCCTGTTCAAAGCCGAGCCAGAGGTCGCCGCAGGCTTCCCTGGCCCAGCTCTGGTTGTGGCTGCATAACTCGGTCACCAGCAGGCTGCCGCCCGGTTGCAGCAGGCGCGCCATGTGCTTGAGTGCATCGGCCGGCGCGGCGAAATGATGCAGCACCATGTTCAATACCACGCAGTCGGCCTGCAGGCTCATGCCATCCAGTGCATCGGCCAGTTGCAGGCGCACATTAGCCAGGGCCTCGCGCTCACACACCTGGCGCGCCAGTTCGAGCATGGCCGGGCTGTTGTCCAGTGCCGTCACCTGGCTGAAGCGCCGCGCCAGCTCCGGCAGAAAGGCGCCATCGCCGGGACCGACTTCGATCGCCGTGGCCGCAGGCTCGAAGCTCAATTTGTCGAGCAGCGCCACCACGCTTTCACGGTATTGCGGCAAGCCGGCGATCAGGTCTTGCTGGGCGCGAAACTTCTCGGCGACCCGTGCGAAGAAGTCCTGGCTGGCGGCCGCCCGCTGCCCGTGAACCTGGGTGATGCGAGCCTGCACGTCGGTCGGCAGGCTCAGTGCGTCCACTTCGTCCAGCAGCGCCGCGTGCAGCTTGCCGCCCAGCAGGTCGGTGTGGGGCAGGGCGCGACGATAGAAAATGGCGTTGCCTTCCCGGCGGGTCGCCACCAGGTCGGCCTGGGCCAGGACCTTGAGGTGGTGACTCATGCCGGACTGGCCGATGCCGAAGATCTGCGCCAGTTCCAGCACGCCGAACGAATCGTTGGCCAGGGCACGCAATACATTGAGCCGCAACGGATCGCCGCCGGCCTTGCAAAGGGCCGCCAGCTCATCGCAGTCGTCGTGGCGAATGGAGGGCGCGGGCAGGTTCATAGTGGGGCCGTCTGTTTCATGAGTGGGGCGGTCCGTTTCAGTGAGGCAGTCTAGTGAGGGGTTTGGATCATCGCAAGTTCAATATCAAAAAGTTTTGATATTGGATGATAAATGGCACTTCCCACTCCGTGCTTGACTCTACAGGCCATCAGCGGAAAGGTTTCACCCGGCGAATGCGACTTTATCCACCGGAAAAACGCTCAAGGATGACTATCTGTCATTGCCCCGGAGCGGGTGGGTGAGGGAAAATGCTCGCCTTTTTCAGTTTCGTTTTATTCATTCTCGATTCAATACCCGCAGGAGAACAGCGATGCCCAGCCGTCGTGAGCGTGCCAATGCCATTCGTGCCCTCAGCATGGATGCCGTGCAGAAAGCCAACAGCGGCCATCCCGGTGCCCCCATGGGTATGGCGGATATCGCCGAGGTGCTTTGGCGCGACTACCTCAAGCACAGCCCGAGCAATCCTTCGTTCGCCGACCGTGACCGCTTCGTGCTGTCCAACGGCCACGGTTCGATGTTGATCTACTCGCTGCTGCACCTGACCGGCTATGACCTGTCGATCGATGACCTGAAGAACTTCCGCCAGTTGCACAGCCGCACCCCGGGCCACCCGGAATACGGCTACACCCCAGGCGTGGAAACCACCACCGGACCATTGGGCCAAGGCCTGGCCAACGCCGTGGGTTTTGCCCTGGCGGAAAAAGTCCTGGCGGCGCAGTTCAACCGCCCAGGTCATAACGTCGTCGACCACCACACCTACGTGTTCCTGGGCGATGGCTGCATGATGGAAGGCATTTCCCATGAAGTCGCCTCCCTGGCCGGTACCCTGGGCCTGGACAAGCTGATCGCGTTCTACGACGACAACGGCATCTCCATCGATGGCGAAGTCGAAGGCTGGTTCACCGACGACACCCCCAAGCGCTTCGAAGCCTACAACTGGCTGGTGATCCGCAACGTCGATGGCCACGATCCGGAAGAAATCAAGACCGCCATCGAGACCGCTCGCAAAAGCGCCCAGCCGACCCTGATCTGCTGCAAGACCACCATCGGTTTCGGCTCGCCGAACAAGCAAGGCAAGGAAGACTGCCACGGCGCACCGTTGGGGGCCGAGGAAATCGCCCTGACCCGCGCTGCGCTGAAATGGAACCATGGCCCGTTCGAAATCCCGGCCGACATCTACGCCGAATGGGATGCCAAGGAAAAGGGCCGTGCGCTCGAAGCCGAGTGGGACCAGCGTTTCGCTGCCTATTCCGCCGAATTCCCCGCGCTGGCAAACGAGCTGGTGCGTCGCCTCAGCGGCGAGCTGCCGGCCGACTTCGCCGAAAAAGCCTCGGCGTACATCGCTGAAGTCGCCGCCAAGGGCGAAACCATCGCCAGCCGCAAGGCCAGCCAGAACACCCTGAACGCCTTCGGCCCATTGCTGCCGGAACTGCTGGGCGGTTCGGCCGACCTGGCCGGTTCCAACCTGACCCTGTGGAAAGGCTGCAAAGGTGTCAGCGCCGAAGACGCCAGCGGCAACTACATGTACTACGGCGTTCGCGAGTTCGGCATGAGCGCAATCATGAACGGCGTTGCGCTGCACGGCGGCCTGGTACCTTACGGCGCCACTTTCCTGATGTTCATGGAATACGCCCGCAACGCCGTGCGCATGTCGGCGCTGATGAAAAAACGCATCCTGTATGTGTTCACCCACGACTCCATCGGCCTGGGCGAAGACGGCCCGACGCACCAGCCGATCGAGCAACTGGCGAGCCTGCGCTGCACGCCGAACCTGGACACCTGGCGCCCCTGCGACGCCGTGGAATCGGCCGTGGCCTGGAAATACGCCCTCGAGCGTAAAGACGGCCCTTCGGCGCTGATCTTCTCCCGCCAGAACCTGCAGCACCAGAACCGCGATGCCGACCAGATCGGCGACATCACCCGCGGCGGCTACGTGCTCAAGGACTGCATCGGCGAGCCTGAACTGATCCTGATCGCCACCGGCTCCGAAGTCGGCCTGGCCGTCCAGGCCTACGACAAGCTGACCGAGCAGGGCCGCAACGTACGCGTCGTGTCCATGCCGTGCACCAGCGTGTTCGATGCCCAGGATGCTGGCTACAAGCAGGCGGTGTTGCCGCTGCAAGTTAGCGCGCGGATCGCCATCGAGGCTGCCCATGCCGATTACTGGTACAAGTACGTGGGCCTGGAAGGCCGCGTGATCGGCATGACCACCTACGGCGAATCGGCGCCTGCGCCGGCGCTGTTCGAGGAGTTCGGCTTCACCCTGGAAAACATCCTGGGTCAGGCTGAAGAGCTGCTGGAAGACTGATCCGCAAACAGGTTGTCTGTTTTGACGCCATCGCGAGCAAGCTCGCTCCCACAAGGATTTTCACCGACCCTGTGGGAGCGAGCTTGCTCGCGATAGCGCAGGCTCAGGCATTACTGGACTGAAGGATTCACCACGGTAACCGAGAACCCCATGCCCCAACCGCGTCCCTACAAAGTTGCACTCAACGGCTACGGCCGGATAGGTCGTTGCGTCTTGCGTGCGTTGTTCGAGCGAGGGGCCAAGGCCGATTTCGAAATCGTGGCGATCAATGACCTGGCCGACATGGCCAGCATCGAATACCTGACACGCTTTGACTCCACCCACGGCCGGTTTCCCGGCGAAGTGCGGGTAGAGGGCGATTGTCTGCATATCAATGGCGACTGCGTGAAAGTGCTGCGCAGTGCCACCCCCGAAGGCATCGATTGGGCGTCCCTGGGCGTCGATCTGGTGCTCGAGTGTTCCGGTGCCTACCACACCCGCGAAGACGGTCAGCGTTTTCTCGCGGCCGGCGCGCCACGGGTGCTGTTCTCCCAGCCGATGGCCAGCGAAGCGGATGTCGACGCCACCATCGTCTACGGCGTGAACCAGGATTGCCTGACCGGCGAAGAGCTGCTGGTGTCCAACGCATCCTGCACCACAAACTGCGGCGTGCCGCTGTTGCGCCTGCTGGACCAGGCCATTGGTCTGGAGTACGTGTCGATCACCACGATCCACTCGGCAATGAACGACCAGCCAGTGATCGACGCCTACCACCATGAGGACTTGCGCCGCACCCGTTCGGCGTTCCAATCGGTGATTCCGGTGTCCACTGGTCTGGCGCGCGGCATTGAACGGCTGCTGCCGGAACTTGCCGGGCGAATTCAGGCCAAAGCCGTGCGGGTGCCGACGGTCAACGTGTCCTGCCTCGACATCACGATGCAGACCGTGAGCGATACCGACGCCACCGAGGTCAACCGGATCCTGCGCGAAGCCGCCACCAGCGGCCCGCTCAAAGGCCTCCTGGCTTACACCGAGTTGCCTCACGCCAGTTGTGATTTTAACCATGACCCCCATTCGGCCATTGTCGATGCCAGCCAGACCCGTGTTTCCGGGCCGCGGCTTGTGAACATCCTGGCCTGGTTCGACAACGAATGGGGGTTTGCCAACCGAATGCTGGACGTTGCCGAGCATTACCTGCAAACCGCTTCGAAAAAACCTGCTCTCTAAACAGTTACCCAGGAATTGCGACCCATGACCGTGTTGAAGATGTCCGACCTCGATCTGCAAGGTAAGCGCGTACTGATCCGCGAAGACCTCAACGTCCCCGTCAAGGACGG
The DNA here is from genome assembly GCF_900115235.1 of Pseudomonas sp. NFACC24-1. Lineage (NCBI taxonomy): Bacteria > Pseudomonadati > Pseudomonadota > Gammaproteobacteria > Pseudomonadales > Pseudomonadaceae > Pseudomonas > Pseudomonas sp. NFACC24-1. Next base: position 3,527 of record NZ_FOVS01000013.1, on the reverse strand, counting down.
TGTTGTCACCAGCGACGCGCGTATCCTGGCCTCGCTGCCGACCATCAAGCTGGCCCTGGAAAAAGGCGCGGCCGTGATGATCTGCTCCCACCTGGGCCGTCCGACCGAAGGTGAGTTCTCGGCGGAAAACAGCCTCAAGCCGGTAGCCGATTACTTGAGCCGGGCCCTGGGCCGCGACGTGCCGTTGGTCGTGGACTACCTGGGCGGCGTCGATGTGAAGGCTGGTGATGTCGTGCTGTTCGAAAACGTGCGCTTCAACAAGGGCGAGAAAAAGAACGCCGATGAATTGGCCCAGCAATACGCCGCCCTGTGCGACGTGTTCGTGATGGATGCCTTCGGCACCGCTCACCGCGCCGAGGGTTCGACCCATGGCGTGGCGAAATTCGCCAAAGTCGCAGCCGCAGGCCCGTTGCTGGCGGCCGAGCTGGATGCACTGGGCAAGGCCCTGGGCTCGCCGGCCCAGCCGATGGCCGCCATTGTGGCCGGCTCCAAGGTCTCCACCAAGCTGGACGTGCTCAACAGCCTGAGCCAGGTGTGCAACCAGTTGATCGTCGGTGGCGGCATCGCCAACACGTTCCTCGCCGCCGCCGGTCACCCGGTCGGCAAATCCCTGTACGAACCGGACCTGCTGGACACCGCCCGGGAAATCGCCGCCAAGGTCAGCGTACCGTTGCCGGTGGACGTGGTCGTGGCCAAGGAATTCGCTGAAAGCGCGACGGCCACCGTCAAGCTGGTGGCCGACGTGGCCGACGATGACATGATCCTCGACATCGGCCCGCAAACCGCAGCCAACTTCGCCCAATTGCTGAAATCCTCCCAGACGATCCTGTGGAACGGCCCGGTCGGCGTGTTCGAGTTCGACCAGTTCGGCAACGGCACCAAGGTGTTGGCCCAGGCCATCGCCGAAAGCGCTGCGTTCTCCATCGCTGGCGGCGGCGATACCCTGGCGGCCATCGACAAATATGGCGTGGCCGACCAGATCTCCTACATTTCTACCGGTGGTGGCGCATTCCTCGAGTTCGTCGAAGGCAAAGTGTTGCCGGCCGTGGAAGTCCTGGAAAGCCGGGCCAAGGCCTGAGGCGGCGTTGACCAGGCAAAGGAGTGTTCTGATGGTCAAGACGTTCACGTTGTTGCTGGCGGCAACGATGCTGGTGGCTTGCTCGAGCAGCCCGCAGGCTCCGGCCCCGCAAACCGGCACGCCGACGCCCGAAGAAGGCTGTTACCAGGCTGACTGGCAGGCCGAGACGAATCCGGTGCTGAACAAGCGTTCCGGACCGGACGGCCTGGACAAATACGAGACGCAAACCCCGGCCAAGGAACATGGTTGTCCTTGACGGGTCTGACTCTTAACTCATGGCGGGCGGCGAGTGCCGTCCGTCGAGGAACACGGATGAAAGGCTTGATCGCCGTTATGGCCTTGGCATTGCTGGCCGGTTGTTCGCAACTGGGTTTTTTGCAGTCGTCCGAGCCTGTTGAAGAGGGCTGGACGAGCTGGACCTGTGACAGCGAGGCCAAAGTGCTCTGGCGCTACGCCGATGCCGCCCGCAAGGAAGTCGATGTACGCCTGGGCGGTGCCGATAAGGTTTATCGCCTCAAGCTTGAGCCGGGTGCCGAAGGTTCGCTGTACAGCGATGACATGCTGGCGTTTCACGTCAAGGGTGAGGAAGGCCTGGTGTATTGGGTCGCCACCAATGACTTGATTGGGCGTGGCTGCAAGGCTAATTGATCCAGAGAGATCCAATGTGGGAGCGGGCTTGCTCGCGAATGCGGCGGGTCAGCTTGCATATCTGCTGAATGTGAAACCGCATTCGCGAGCAAGCCCGCTCCCACAGGGGTCTCTATAGTTTTGAGATTTTGTTCCACCGAACACGCAGCTCGGGCCAACCCCCGATCCGCAATGACTTGAATAGCCGCCGCCGCTCCGGCAGGCTGGCACGATTAACGACCCTCGACCGGGAGAGAGACACAATGGCACTTATCAGCATGCGTCAGATGCTGGACCACGCAGCCGAGTTCGGCTACGGCGTTCCAGCCTTTAACGTCAACAACCTTGAGCAGATGCGCGCCATCATGGAAGCCGCTGACAAGACTGACTCTCCGGTGATCGTCCAGGCTTCGGCCGGTGCCCGCAAATACGCCGGCGCGCCGTTCCTGCGTCACCTGATCCTGGCGGCGATCGAAGAATTCCCGCACATCCCGGTGTGCATGCACCAGGACCACGGCACCAGCCCGGACGTCTGCCAGCGCTCCATCCAACTGGGCTTCAGCTCGGTGATGATGGACGGTTCCCTGGGCGAAGACGGCAAGACCCCGACCGACTACGAATACAACGTCCGCGTCACCCAGCAGACCGTGGCCATGGCCCACGCCTGCGGTGTGTCGGTGGAAGGTGAGCTGGGTTGCCTGGGTTCGCTGGAAACCGGCATGGCCGGGGAAGAAGACGGCATCGGTGCCGAAGGCGTGCTGGACCACAGCCAGATGCTGACCGACCCGGAAGAAGCGGCGGACTTCGTCAAGAAAACCCAGGTCGACGCCCTGGCCATCGCCATCGGCACCAGCCACGGCGCCTACAAGTTCACCAAGCCACCGACCGGCGACGTGCTGGCTATCGACCGCATCAAGGAAATCCACAAGCGGATCCCCAACACCCACTTGGTGATGCACGGTTCTTCCTCGGTACCGCAGGAATGGCTGGCGATCATCAACCAGTACGGCGGCGACATCAAGGAAACCTACGGCGTGCCGGTTGAGGAAATCGTCGAAGGTATCAAGTACGGTGTGCGTAAGGTCAACATCGACACTGACCTGCGCCTGGCCTCTACCGGTGCCATGCGTCGTTTGATGGCGACCAATCCGAGTGAGTTTGATCCGCGCAAGTTCTTCGGCGCCACTGTGACGGCCATGCGTGATGTGTGCATTGCGCGTTATGAGGCGTTTGGGACTGCCGGTAATGCTTCCAAAATTAAGCCGATCTCGTTGGAAGCGATGTATCAGCGGTATTTGAAGGGTGAGTTGAACGCTAAGGTTAACTGAGGCTTTAGTGGTGTGAGGAAACCCGCAGTGATGCGGGTTTTTTTATGTTTTGGGTTTGTGTGTATATCCGTTTCTTGGGTAACGGCGGCTTATGGTTCCGCTCTTACAGCGGCTCACTTTTGAGAAGCGCAAAAGTAAGCAAAACGCTTTTGCCCCACCACTCGGTGCCTCGCCTAGGCTCGGCATGCCCTCACTCCGGCATTGCTCCGTGGGCCCGCCGCGAAGGGCCATCCATGGCCCAGCGCGGCTATCCCGGCATCCATGCCGGGATGCCCACTCCACAATGCCTGCGTTCGGCCATCGTGGTTAACGGGGCGTCCGAGATCAACGTCCACTGCGAGGCGGCCTTATAGCCGACCTGGTTTAGGGGGGACCGCGTTTCTCCTGTGGGAGCGAGCTTGCTCGCGAAGGACATCAACGATACAGGGTCTACTGCACGTTAATCGTCCAGTTCACATTGCAAAGCGACCTCAAAGTCCTGCCCCCCATAAAAA
>NZ_FOVS01000071.1:0-5962 GCF_900115235.1 Pseudomonas sp. NFACC24-1 | reverse complement strand
GCGCCAGTCAGCACCATCGTCAGCGACGTCAACGACACCACCACCGTGACCTTGACCGCCACACCAACCGTGAACGAAAACGGCACCATCACTTACACCGCCACCCTGACCGGCGCCGACGGCAAACCCGTCACTGCACAGGACGGTCCGGTCACTGTTACTTTGGACAGCGGCAAAACCATCACCATCGCCGCCGGCGCAAGCTCGGGCGTATTGGATGTGGCTGCTGGCAACGATGTCTACACCGGTGCTCCGTCCATCACCGAAACGATCAAATCGGCTTCCGGCGGCAACCTCGAAGCCATCGCTGTCGATAAGACCGGCGCGTCGACGACGGTGGGCGATACCGTCGACAACACCACCGTCAGCATTAGCGGCAGCACGTCCGTCACCGAAGGCCAGGCAGCCACGTACACCGTCAGCCTGACCAACCCGGCGCAGACGGAAGTGACCGTCAAGATCGTCTACAGCGGCACCGCCGCCGACGGTACGGATTTCACCGGTGTCTACACCGTGAAGATCCCGGCCAACGCCACCAGCGCTACCTTCAACGTGGCGACGCTGGACGACAAGATCACCGAAGGCACCGAAAACTTCGTGGTCAAGATCGACTCGGCCACCGGCGGCAATTTCGAACACCTGGGCGTCAGCGGCACCAACGGCAGCGTCAGCACCTCGATCATCGACAACGATGCGCCGCCGGTACTCGACCTGGACGCCAACAACTCCAGCGGCAAGACGGGTGCCGATTACCAGGTGACCTTCACCGAAGGCACCACTGGCCCGGGCGTGTCCATCGCCGATACCGACCTGAAGATCACCGACCCGGACAGCACCATGCTGACCGGCGCCACCATCGTGCTGACCAACCGTCAGCCTGGCGATGCGCTGAACCTGGGCAACAGCGTCAACGGCATCAGCATCAACGCCAACAGCACCGACGGCAAGGTCGTGCTGACGCTGTCGGGCAACGCGACGCTGGCCGACTACATGCAGCAGATCAAGAACATCAGCTTCATCAACAACAGCGAAGATCCGAGCACCGTACCGCGCATCATCACCGTGACGGTGACCGACGGCAGCAACTACTCGAACACCGCGACCACTACCGTGAACGTGGTCGGGGTTAACGACGCACCAGTAGCCACCGGCGGCGCGGTGACCGGTACCGAAGACACTTCGCTGGTCCTCGGCTGGTCGACGTTCGGTATCAGCGACGTGGACAGCGCCGCCGCCAGCCAGGGTGTGAAAATCACCGGGCTGCCGGGTGACGGCAAGCTGCAGTACCTGGACGGCGCAACCTGGAAGGACGTGGCCAACAACCAGACGTTCACCAAGGCCGACATCGACGCCGGCAAACTGCGCTTTACCCCCGATGCCAACGAATCCGGCGCCAACGGCAACCCGACCGGCGTGGGCGATCAAAAGGCCGATTACGCGCAAATCAGCTTCCAACCAACCGACGGCCAGGCGCTGGGCAATACCAGCACCGTGAAGATCGATATCACGCCGGTCGCCGACGCACCGAGCCTCAACGTGGCTGGCAACAGCGTGACCTCCACCGGTCTGATCAAGGAAGTCTGGACCGGCCTGTCGGGCCTGGGCACCGATGGCAGCGGCGCGCCGTCCGACACGCTCAAGTCGGTGATCGATGCCGCCGGCACGCCAAACAGCAGCACCAACGTGACCAACGTTCAGTCCGACAGCAACGTCAACCCGGGCACTGCGTCGAAAACTTCCGGCCTGATCTTCCTCGAAGCCGGTAAGACCTACACCTTCAGCGGCACGGGCGATGACAGCCTGCTGGTGACCATTGGCGGCAAGGATGTGGCGGGCATTACCTGGGGCGCAGGCGGCAAGCTGAACGGTTCGTTCACGCCGACCACCAGCGGCTACTACACCCTGGACATCTACCACCACAACCAGACCGGCCCGGGCAGCTACGACGTGAACCTGTCGGTCAACGGCAGCACGCCAGTGGACCTGAGCAGTGCCGGCGTGCCGCTCTACACTGGCGTGACCGACCTGGCGAACGCTGGCGTGACTGTCTCCGACCTGCACGGCACCAACGGCGAAGGCTACTACGACGGCTTCAAGCTCAACGAAGGCGCCGAAGGCACCAGCGTGCACCTGTCGAAGATCACCACCGCCCTGACCGACACCGACGGCTCCGAAAGCTTGAGCGTGAAGATCGGCGGTATTCCGGAAGGCAGCGTGCTGAGCGACGGCGCGGGCCATACCGCGACCGTGGGCAGCAACGGCGAGGCCTCGGTCACCGGCTGGAACCTGGGCAGCCTGACCCTGACGCCACCGACCTACTACAACGGCCAGTTCAACCTGACCGTGACGTCGACCTCTACCGAAGCCCTCGGCGGTTCGGCGGTCAGTACGGCGCAGATCCCGGTCACCGTCTACCCGGCGACCTACAACGCGGTCACCGCCACGTCTGGCAGCGACAACGTCACCGGCACCGACGGCAACGACATCGTGGTCGCCGACATCGGCGGGCTGACCGTGGTGCCGGGGGTCAACTACAACATCGCCTTCATGGTCGACAGCTCTGGCAGCATGAGCGACTCGTCCATCGCAGCGGCCAAGGCCTCGCTGACCTCGGTGTTCAACACCCTCAAGCAAAGCTTGGGCAGCAACTCCGGGACGGTGAACATCTTCCTGGCCGACTTCGACAGCCAGGTGAACAACACGGTCTCGGTCAACCTCAACGACCCGAACGCCTTGACCCTGCTCAAGGGCGTACTCGACTCGATGGTGTCCGGCGGCGGTACCAACTATGAAGACGTGTTCAAGACCACGGCGAACTTCTTCAAGAGCACCGACGCCCTGAACAATACCGGGGCGAAGAACCTGACGTACTTCATTACCGACGGCAAGCCGACTTACTACCAGACCGGCGAACAGACCAATCCGACGCTTTACGGCACCGTCAAGCTCGATGATGTCTTGAGCGCAGCCAATTACAGCGTCGGCAAGTACTACACCCAGACGATCGACAGCACACACAAGTACACCATCTACGAAAACGGTGAGATGTACCTGTCGACCAAAAGCGGCAAGAAATGGACCGACAGTTATGTAGGCACGGTGCATGCCGAGGGCAACGGCACCTTTGAACTGTCGAACCAGGGCGGCACCGGCTATGGCGAATACTGGAACTATGTCGATTCAGCAGCGGGCTCGACCGACAGCTTCACGCTGCTCAAAGGCTTGAGCAGCGTGGAAGCCATTGGCCTGAACAGTGATGTGACCCTGAACGACCTCAAGCCCTACGATTCGGACTCGACACCACAGACCAACATCGACCCGAACAACCTGGCCAACTCGATCATCGGCCACACCGAAGCAACCCTGCCGGGCGCCGACACGGTCAACGGTGGCGACGGCAATGACATCCTGTTCGGCGACCTGGTGAGCTTCAACGGCATCGCCGGCGAGGGTTACCAGGCCATCCAGGCTTTCGTCGCCCAGCAGAACGGCGTGGACGTCAGCAAGGTCACCACCAGCAACGTGCACCAGTACATCACCGAGCACTACACCGCGTTCGATGTGTCCGGTGCCCACGATGGCAACGACACCCTGCTGGGCGGCGCCGGCAACGACATCATTTTCGGCCAGGGCGGCAACGACACGCTCAACGGTGGCAAGGGCAATGACATCCTGCTGGGTGGCACGGGTAACGACACACTGATCGGCGGCCAGGGCAATGACACCCTGATCGGCGGCCTGGGGGGCGATACCTTTGTCTGGAAGTCCGGCGACACCGGCACCGACGTGATCAAGAACTTCAACGCCGGCGAAGGTGACCGGATCGACCTGCGGGATCTGTTGCAGGGTGAAACCGGCAGCACCATCGACCACTTCCTGAAGATCAGCACGGTCGATGGCGTGTCGTCGCTGCAGGTCAGTACCTCCGGCCAGTTCAATGGGGCCAACGGTGCCGCGGCGACGCCGGACGTGACGATCAAGCTCGAAGGCAACAACTGGTCGAACGTGAACCTGAACTCGTTGATCGCCGGCAGTGACCCGACCATCAAGGTCGATCACAACAACAGCTGACCGAGCCCTCACGGCCGCCCTTCACAGGGCGGTCGTGCATGGCTGCGCCCAGGATGACGATTTCGTCCTCACCCTCCATACTCCCCCACAGTTGGCCTATGCTGCCCAGCATGACGCCGCTTCATACATGAGGGATGCCCGATGTTTTATGTGCAACGCGATGCACAAGGCCTGCTGGTGCGCGTAGAAGCCACCGCTTACGCCGAAGCCACCGAGACCTTGCCGGCCGACAACCACGAGATCCAGGACTGGTTCGCCAACCAGGCGGTGGAAAACAGCCTCAAGCAGCTCAAGCAGAGCGACCTGGAAATGATCCGGGTACTCGATGACTTGATCCAGGTGCTGACCAGCAAAGGCGTCATCCGCGTCACCGATCTGCCAGCCGCGGCCCAGGCCAAGCTGATGGACCGCACCCAGGCCCGGGAAGCCTTGGGCGGCTTGAGCCGGTTGATCGACGATGATGAGAAGGGGTTGATCTAGCCTGCCCGAGCAGAACACAACCCGCTGTGGCGAGGGGATTTATCCCCGTTGGGCTGCGAAGCAGCCCCAACTGGCTGAATGTGGGCCACCTGACACTCCGAGGCGACTGGTTTTAGGGCTGCTGCGCAGCCCAACGGGGATAAATCCCCTCGCCACAACGGCGTCCGGCTTCAGTTTGGGAAAGAGCTGAAGGGCTGACGCCATCGCGAGCTTGCTCGCGATGACAATCTTCAATTCACCGCAGGCCTGTCAGCCCGCCGCTTGAACCTCCAGCCGATCCATCGCCCGCTCCACCAACAACTGCACCCCATCGGCCATCCGGCTGATCGCCAGGATCACGCTGCGGCGTGAGCCGTCGACGTCATCAGCCAGGTCGGCGGCGATGGCGCTGATGGACAGCAAGTCTTCGGAGGCATTGGCCAGGAGGGTTTCAGTGACGATATCCGGGGAGACCATGAAGAGCTGGGCGGTTGGGTTTTTTCCCGAGGCTTCATCGGTAGGTTTGGGATTGAGGTAGTAGTCGAGGGCGCGCTCGGCGGCCTCATCGAGTTTTTTGGAGGCGTTGCCAGGACTTCCTGGCGGATTCGGAGTTATTTTGAACATTAGAGATTTCCTAAACAGTTAAGTGGAAACCGTCACCGTTCGCTTGCACGCGAATGAGGGTGGCGGCCGTACGCAGGTGTGCAAGACCGGGCCTGTTTAGGACACCCAGCAGATCCAAGGATCTCCTGCGTGCAGCCGCCATAAAGTCAGCGGGCAGAAAAAAGCCCCTGAGCGATGTAGCGTCGCATCCTAAACAGTTTCTTCGGACTTGCACGTCCGTGTCACCGTTTTTTCAGTGACAAACCCAGACTAGCCACGAGGCAGACGCCGGACAAGTTCACCAACTTCGCTACAACTCGAAGGAAATCTCCTAGGACCTTGCTTTTGGAGGGGGTGTATATCCGTTTCTGCGGTAACGGCTACTGGCGGTTCCGCCCTTACGGCGGCTCACTTTTGAGAAGCGCAAAAGTAAGCAAAACGCTCTTGCCCCACCACTCGGCACCTCGCCTAGGCTCGGTGTGCCCTCACTCCGGCATTGCTCCGTGGGCCGCCGCGAAGGGCCATCCATGGCCCAGCGCGGCTACCTCGGCATCCATGCCGAGGTGCCCACTGCGCAATGCCTGCGTTCGGCCAGCGTGGTTAACGGGGCGCCCAAGATCAAAAGCAAGAGCAAGAGCAAGAGCAAGAGCAAGAGCAAGAGCAAGAGCAAGAGCGGGGCACATCCCGGCATTTTATTTAGCAGCCCCACCGCCGAGCCCTGTGGGAGCCGAGCTTGCTCGCGATGGCGATGGGTCTGCCTGCATCAATGCTGAATGTACCGCCTTCGCGAGCAAGCCCGCTCCCACATAGGCTTTTGGTCGTTTACAAG
>NZ_FOVS01000094.1:0-1124 GCF_900115235.1 Pseudomonas sp. NFACC24-1 | reverse complement strand
CGGTTTGTTAGATGTGTTTGCTCGCACGAACATCATCAATCAAATCGGCGTTCTTGTTTCTGTGTTTCCCGGGATTCCGTGAAGAACCAAAAAAAGGGGCCCACTCGCGTTTGATCTGACCTAATGAATCTGGACAAGCTCACTCCCACAGGGAATGAGGTTGGTCACAATCCTTCAAGCAAGTCACAAGTTGCCAACCGCCGTTGTTCAAAGGTCGCGCGACCGACGTTGGCTTCACGCTCCTATCTTTGACCTGACCGATCAGGCGGAAGCACAACTTCACGTCGACAACTTCCACGTTGGAACGCCCGATGCACGCGCGCATCCGAGGCTGGGTGTCCGTCATCCGTGAGTCTGGTGTCCAGATAAAAACTATTTCCATCACGGACAACGGCTGATGGACCTGAGGGCGCAGACTGAGTCCAGTCACCATTGTTTCGAGACACTTGATGTTCGGTGAGCATGCCTGGACATGACACCTACGGTCGCTGCTCTTTTCCGCCTACCGGAAATGCCATCAGCGAACCCACACAAGCATCAGGAGGAAGGGGCAAGGCTTACAAGGTGTTTGACGCTCAATTTCGAAGAGGTATTCCATGTCCGAGTCCCAGGCCGCTGTAAGAGAAATTTGCGATGCCATTATCAAGCGGGTAGACCGCGCCTATGTGGCGGAATGTGGGAGAAAGAACGAGTTTCCGCAAAAGCTCTGGGATATGTGGGTGGATACAGGCTTGCTGTCGATGGGGTTGCCTGAAGAGTTCGGTGGGGCGGGTGGTTCCTTGAAGGACATCGTCCTGGCTCTCGACCTGCTGCATCGGGAAGCGTTGCTACTGCCGATTGCGGTGACGAACTTCATGTCTGAATGCCAGGATCCGGCGGTAGTCAGCGCTAGGGTTATCAATCAGCAAGTGGAACAAACTAATGTCTTGGTAGTCTTGAAGAGTGCCCCTTGGCAACGGACGGTTCTTACATGGGGGGCGGTCCGAAACGTTGGAGTATTTTTTCCATAGGAGGTTTAGCGTGCTCTGGAAGTCAAATCTTGTAGTGCTCGCCTTGTCTGCCGTTGTCTTTTCGGCGCAGGCTCAATCTGATCGTCAAGTGGTCGAGGACATGGTGACTCGCTC
>NZ_FOVS01000027.1:0-79190 GCF_900115235.1 Pseudomonas sp. NFACC24-1 | reverse complement strand
CATGCTTCAGGACGATGCTCTGGACCCGGACGAGTCTCTTGAGCTGCTTAACATCCTGCGTAGCTTTTCTGGCGTGGGCATTGAGAGATCGAAGGTCGGCGAAGCTGTTGCCATTACTCCAACGGACCTTCCCTTCAACTCCCCAGCCCCTGACTTGGTGTGGGATGGCCGAATGTTTGTATTTACAGGCGTCATGGCCTTTGGGCCACGCAAAGATTGCCAGGCATTGGTCGAGGAGCGTGGCGGTTTGATTGGTGGTGGGGTGAGTAAGAAGGTGCATTACCTGGTGGTCGGCAGCGTGGGTAATGAGCAGTGGCGCCACAGTACCTACGGAACGAAGATCATGAAGGCAGTGGAGCTGCGGGAGGCGGGGGCTTCGATTGCCATTGTGGGTGAGGATCACTGGCAAAAGATGCTGTTTGGTTGAGCCGGTCTAGGGAAGGCTGCCTGTTGTCTTGGGGGAAAGATTGTCGGTGGGGTTGATGGCCTCATCGCGAGCAAGCTCGCTCCCACAGGTTTTTCAGGGGGGGAGGAAAAGTGAGCGCCCAGAAACAACAAAGCCCTCGCATTTCTGCGAGGGCTTCGTTTTGTATGGTGCCGGCACCAGGAGTCGAACCCGGGACCTACTGATTACAAGTCAGTTGCTCTACCAACTGAGCTATACCGGCGTGTGGGCGACGATTATAGCGATTGGGTGCGTTCTGTAAACCCCTGAATTCTGACTATTTTTGCGCAGGTCCGGCTTAGGCGCGGTGAAGCAGGTTGCGCAGTTTGTTCAGGGCTCGCCAGGTGCGGCTGTTTTGGATGGCGTGGAGTTGGGCTTCGGCCTGTTCGGCGCGGCGCAGGGCGGCGCTGAGTTGTTGGTCGGTGTCGTCGATGGGGTGGCTGAATTTGTGGCCTTTGCAGAGTTGGAAGCCGTCGAGGTTGCACGGTGGGATGTCGAAGGCGGGTTTGAGGGCCAGGTGTTCTTCGGCGAGGTAGTAGGTGTTGATGCCGTCGAACAGGATGGATTGGTAGCCGGCGTCGGTGACTAGGTGCTCCCAGGTCTGGTCGCGGGCCCACGGGGTTTCGATGAGGATGATCCAGGGGCGCCAGCGGCTGAAGTCCATGCCGCGCAGCACGGTTTCTTCGTGGCCTTCGACGTCGATTTTCAGGAAGTGGATGGGGCGGTCCTGGGCGTATTGCTCACAGATGGAGGCCAGGGTGCGGGATTGGACGGTCTGGTTGCGCACGTCCATGCCGGCGTCGCGATGCTGTTGGGCGACGCTGGCTTCCACCGTGGACAGGCCCGTGTCGGCGATGGTGTAGAAGGTCAGGCTTTCGGCGTTTTCACCGGCCACGCATTGCAGGTTGGTGTCGTGGGGGCGTTGTTGACAGAGGGCGTCGTAGTAGGCCGGCACGGGTTCGATGTTGATGCCACGCCAGCCGCGGTCGTAAAACGCTCGGGTGACTGAATCATCTGTCGGATGGTTGGCACCAACGTCGAGGTAAAAGCCGTTTTCCACCGATTGAAGGGCGCGCCACAGGCGTATGTCTTCGAAGTTTTGTGCGTAGGAAATGAACGTCACGGCCAGTCCTTGAGTGTGTCGGCATTGTGTCAATCACGATACGTGGGGCTGTTGTATAGCACGGGCGCGGAGGACGCAATTATTGGCGCGGGGCGGTACTGAATTCGGCGGTTATGTCGTTTTGCTTGGACGCTTATGCACAACGGGCGCGATGAGGCGCAAGGCATCTTGCAATTTTGTGACGGCTTTCGCGTTTCGTCGCAAATGCCTGTTTTCATGGTTTTTTATCCATATGAACAAAAAATGACCAATGTTGATTGGGTCAGGAAATCACGGATTTCTTGGATCCGGGTTTATTTCATCAACAGAGTTATCCACAGGCTGTTTCGCCTCAGTAACGCTCTGCCAGCAACAGCAGATTGCGCGGCGTCAATGGGGTTTCGCAGAAGGTGCCGAGGCGAACGTTGTAGCCTTTTTGCGTGAGGAAAAGCGCCCGGTCCAGCACCAGCCAAAGCTCCAGCGGCCGTCGGAAAAGACCTCGCAACAACTCCAGGTTGCGCACTTCGGCCAAGCGCTGATGGCCTGCTGCTTCCAGGGCGACCCAATCAGGCGTGCCGACTATGGATAAGTCTTTCAGGGCTGCCAGATCGGTGCAGTACTGAGCGAAGGATTTTTCCAGCCATGCGCTGGGCAGTGACGGCGTGGGCAAGTAGTCGTTGCACCCTCTGATTTGCCGTTGCAGCAAGTCGAAGCCCAGGCGCCAGGCCATGGAGTGGTCCCGTTGTCTTCTGACACGTGCGCCAGCGGTGACGGTTTCGGTCAGCGGCAGGCTGAGATCGTCGAGCGACAGTTCTAGGGTTGAGCCCTTGGCGGCGTCGGACAGCGCTTGATAGCGCTCGGTGTTGATGCGGTTGTAACAGCACGGTGCGATAGCCAGTTGTGCACAGCCAGCGGCGCTGGCCAGCTGCATCAAGCGCACATGCAGGTCGCCACAGGCGTGCAGGGCTACGGGGGTGTGTTCGGGGTGGAGCGCCTGGGCGGCGTTCGCCGCTAGCACGTCTTGTTGCAGGTGCGTGGCGGGCAGGTGATGGCGCTGGCTCAGTTGTTGGCCGCTGGCGACCAGTGCGGGGTCGTATTCCAGGCAAGTCAGTTGCTGTTCACCGTGCAGCAGACGTCGACCGAGGTGACCTTTGCCGGCACACCAATCGAGCCAGTGGGTCGGCTGGCTGGTGAAGTGCAGGCGGCTGGCGAAGGCTTCGATCTGCTGCCATTTGCGCCCGGGTACGTCGACGTTCAGGCGATGGCTTGGCGCTTCGAGTGTGCTGGCAGGCAATTCTGCGAGAGCGCTCAATGTGCGAGAGATAGCGGCCAATTCCGGGAACGGCGCGGGTGCGTCTTCCATCAACCACGGCTGATGATGATCAGTTTCCGCCGCTTCCAGCGAACGCTGGCGTAGCCATCGGGCCAATTCCGGGTGGGACGTTTCCCAAGGCAACTGCAGGTGGGTGAACGGACGTGGTTTCCACAGCGCCTGGTGCGCGGTGAGAAAAACGTCCAGCGCCGTGAAGCGGGCGAGCAATGCCTCGCCCGTCAGCACGCCGCTGTCAGCGCCCTTGGCAGGCATCGACGCGCAACCAGCGCTCCAACTGCTTGAAGCCTTGCACCAACAGGAAGGACATCAGCAGGTAGAACATGCCGGCCGCGAAGAAGATCTCCACCGGCAGGTAGGTCCGGGCAATGATGGTGCGGGCCATGCCGGTGAGTTCCAGCAGGGTCACGGTGCTCGCCAGGGCGCTGGCCTTGAGCATCAGGATCACTTCGTTGCTGTAGGCCGGCAGGCCGATGCGCGCCGCGCGGGGCAGCATGATGTAGAACAATGCCTTGGGCCGTGACATGCCCAGGGCCCGTGCGGCTTCGATCTCGCCCTTTGGGATGGCCTGGATCGCGCCGCGCAGGATCTCGGCGATGTAGGCGGCGGTGTGCAGGGTCATGGTGACCGTGGCGCACCAGAACGGGTCCCGCAGGTACGGCCATAGCGCGCTGCTGCGCACGGCCTCGAACTGCGCCAGGCCGTAGTAGACCAAAAACAGCTGGACCAACAGCGGCGTGCCACGGAAAAAGAAGATGTAGGCGTAGGGCAGCGCCCGCACCTGCCACAGGCGCGAAGAGCGGGCGATGCCCAGCGGAATCGCCAGCAGCAGCCCGGCGATCACGGCGATGGCCACCAGCTCGAGGGTCAGTGTCGCGCCCTGGGCCAGCTTCGGCAGCCACTTGATGATGACGTCCCAGTTCATTGGGTGCTCCTGGCAAATCCACGGGCGGCGCGTCGTTCCAGCAGGTGCATGCCGATCATGGCGAGCACCGTCAGCCCCAGGTACATGAACGCTGCGACCATGTAGAAGGTGAACGGTTGCTTGGAGACGGTCACGCCGATTTCCGCATGGCGCATGATTTCTTCCAGGCCGATCACCGAGACCAGCGCGGTGTCCTTCATCAGGATCATGAACAGGTTGCCCAGGCCGGGCAGGGCGATGCGCCACATCTGCGGCATGATCAACCGGGTGAAGATCCGCCACTTCGACAGGCCCAGGGCGACGCCGGCTTCACGGTGGCCCTTGGGAATCGCCAGGATCGCGCCGCGAAATACTTCCGTGGCGTAGGCGCCAAAGCACAGGCCCAGGGCAATGACGCCAGCGGCGAAGGCGTCGAGGGTGAGATCGGGGTTGCCGAAGTATTCACCCAGGGCTCGCAGCAGGTTGACGGTGCCGAAATAGATCAGCAGCACCCAGAGCAATTCCGGGATACCACGAACCAGCGTCGAATAGGTGCCACCCAGCCATTGCAGGGGCTTGTATGGCGAGGTCTTGGCCAAGGCGCCGAGCAGGCCGAGCACCAGGCCCAGGCCCAGGGCTGTGAGCGCCAGTTTGACGGTCATCAGCGCGCCGGCGGCGAGCGCCGGGCCGAATCCGTAGAGATCGATCATCATGGGTAAGAATTCATATCGCGGCAGGCTTTGCTAAGGGCCGGCGCTGCCAGGGAACAGCGCCGGCCAGGCACGTCGGCATCAATAGATGCTGAACGGGAAGTACTTGTCGTTGATCTTTTTATAGGTGCCGTCGGCAATGATTTCCTTGAGGGCGGCGTTCAGCTTGTTGCGCAGTTCGTCGTTACCCTTGAGCACTGCAATGCCGATCTTGTCGCCTTCCACCACCGGGTCGCCCTTGAACTCGTAAGCACGACCCGCTTCGGTTTTCAGCCAGTCGTAGTTCACGTATTTGTCCGCCAGGATCGCGTCGACGCGGCCGGAGGTCAGGTCCAGGTAGGCGTTTTCCTGGGTGTCGTAGAGCTTGGCGGTGATATCGCTGCCCAGTTCGTCTTCCAGCCAGGTGCCGGCGAGGGTGGAGCGCTGTGCCCCGATGACCTTGCCCTTGAGGGATTCTTTATCGGTTTTGAACTCGACGTTTTTCGGCGCGATGAATTGCAGTTTGTTCGAGTAGTACGGGTCGGTGAAGTCCACGGCTTGCTTGCGTTCTTCATTGATCGACAGCGAAGAAATCAGGAAGTCGAACTTCTTGGCCAGCAGGGCGGGAATGATGCCGTCCCAGTTGGACGTGACCACTTCGCACTCGACTTTCATCTTGGCGCACAAGGCGTCGCCGATGTCTTTATCGAACCCCACGACCTGGCCGCTGGCGTCCTTGTTATTGAATGGCGGATAGGCCGCTTCGATGCCCATCTTCAGTTTATCGGCCGCCATGGCGTTGGCCGAGAACACCAGGCTGACGGCTGCGGCCAGGAGGAATTTTTTGTAGGTCTGCATCTGTACTGCTCCGTTAGCGGTTGCTGGACATGAATTGTTTGCAGCGCGCCGAAAGCGGGTTTTCGAAGACCTGCTGTGGCGATCCTTGCTCCTCGACCAGGCCTTGATGAAGGAACACGACTTCGCTGGAAACCTGACGGGCGAAGCCCATTTCATGGGTGACCAGCAGCATGGTGCGTCCTTCTTCGGCCAGGGCGCGGATCACACTAAGTACTTCCTGGACCATTTCCGGGTCAAGAGCGGAGGTGGGTTCGTCGAACAGAATCACCTTGGGCTGCATTGCCAGGGTGCGGGCGATGGCGGCGCGTTGTTGTTGACCGCCGGACAACTCGGCCGGGTAGGCGTGGCGCTTGTCGGCGATGCCGACCTTGGCCAGCAGGGCTTCGGCTACTTCGACGGCTTCGGCCTTGCTCTGGCCGAGCACCCGGCGCGGAGCTTCGATGATGTTATCGAGCACGCTCATGTGCGGCCAAAGGTTAAAGTTCTGAAACACAAAACCGATCTCGCTGCGCAGGCGGTTGATCTGTTTGCCGTCGGCGGCCACCAGTTCACCGTTTTTCGCGGCCTTGAGCTTGAGCTCTTCGCCGGCCACCAGGATCTGGCCCTGGTTGGGATTCTCCAGCAGGTTGATGCAACGCAGGAACGTGGACTTGCCGGACCCGGAGGATCCGAGGATCGAGATCACATCGCCGTCGCGGGCGGTCAGCGAGACGCCCTTGAGCACCTCCAACTGGCCGTAGCGTTTGTGCAGGTTGCGGATTTCAAGCGCGGGCGTGGCCTGGGCCATGTGCGGTCCTCATGGTGTGTGCTCCCTTGCTGTTGGCTGCCTTCCTTGGCGAGGCGGCCAAGCTAGCATGCGTCCGAATGGCAGCCAACAGCGCTTCGGCTGGTAAACCGGGGATGTGTGGCAGGTTGTCGCATCGGCACAGCAGTCTGTCGCGCCATCAACAACCGAACGGCCGTTTGAACCCTGTCTACCGGTGAAAAGCCTGGGGAGTCGCGTAAAAAAAGGCGCGATGGTGCCAGCTTTGGGCGGGGGTTGGAAGGGTTAACCGGATGAGCGTGTGAAGGGCTAGCGCTCCTGATCGGCAGGCTGTTCACGTTCTGTCATAAAATCTGCTGTCACGGAGTCTCCATCGAACCAGCTATCCCACGCTTCGCCGGCTGGTGTGATGACGCGTGTTCTTCCTATGGCAATTACGTCTACACGTTTTACATCGTTTGGCATCGCAACTGCTTTTGGTAGCCGAACGGCCTGGCTGCGATTACTCATGAAAAGGGTGGTTTGTTCCATGGGCAGTCCTCCCGGAAATTTCAGACTGAAGCACGCAGGATATGGGCAATGGGATATAGGTGTTGCGATGAATGGTTTTCTGATTCCGTTCATAGCCAATAGATCTAAACCTTGCCGCGTAATCAAAATCAAAAGAGAACTCATGAGCTGTTTCCAGTACTTGGAGTCCTCGCCATGAAGCATAACCATTACTTTTTGCTGCCCTTCCTTCTGTTCGGCGCGCTGTTGTTCCCCATCATGCTCAACGCCACGAACCTGGCCCCGGTAGACAGTGCAGGCGTGCAGGTCCAGCCACAGCAACAGAACGGCATCACCTATCTGTCCGGCGGTATCGGCGAGGACGAAGCCCGGGCCATCGGGCAGGCCCATGGCTACAACCTGCACATGACGTTCGCGATCGGCCCGGAAAACAAATACGTCCCGGATGTGGACGTGACCGTGCAGAGCGCGTCGGGACAAACATTGTTGACGCTCAGCGATGCGGGGCCGCTGGTTTATGTGCAATTGCCGCCGGGCAAGTACAACGTGGTGGCGACGCGCAACGGCGAGACGAGGCGCGACACTGCTGAGGTAGGCAGCGGGGCCGCGCGCAACCTGGTGTTCCATTGGAACGGTGACGAGTAGCCGAGCGGCTTATTCGCTGGCGGGTGCTTCCATCGACTGGCGATAACGGTCCAATGCTTCGCTGAAGTCCTTGATGAACTCCGGTGTGCTGAGCCAGCGCTGGGCGGTCTCGCGGTCCATGTCATCGACCCACATGCGATAGTCCACCAGCATGTCGGCGGCCAGGTTGGTCGCCGCCATGCTTTCGTTTTCAGCGTTTTTCAAGTCGAGCAGGCCTGGGCGTTCGACGATCATCTCGCTCAGGGATGTAAGCAGCGTATCGAGCATTTCACTGCGGCTGACGGCCTCGGCTTCGCGCAGCTTGGCGAACAGTTCCAGCACGTAGACCGGTGGCTGGGCGGTGGCGTGGGCCGGATCGCCATACATCGGGATCGATTTGCGCCCGCTCATGCGGATTTGCTTGGCTTTGTCTTTGGCGCGCTTGGCGCGTTTTTGCTGTTTGTTCAGTGAGGCCATTGGGCTTCGGTTTCCAATTCGTTAGGGGGCGGTGCCCGGCTCAGTCGATTTTCGGCACGGTAAAGCGGAATTCGCTGCCCTGGCCTGGCTGGCTTTCGGCATGCAGTTTACCGCCATGGGCCTGGACAATCCCCTTGGAAATGTACAACCCCAGCCCGGTGCCGTTCGGGTTGCCCTCCTTGGTCGTCCAGTAGCGCTCGAAAACATGAGGCAGCTGATCTGGCGCAATCCCTTCACCGGTGTCGCGGACGCTGAACACGATCTCATTACCGACCGACATCGCACTGATCCCCACGGAGCCCTGCTGCGGTGTGAACTTGATGGCGTTGCCGATCAGGTTGGACAGCACCTGGAACAGCCGCTCGGGATCGGCATTGATCCTCAGGTTCGGTTCGGCATTGAAGGAGATGTCGATGGCCTTGGCAGCGGCCAGCGGAGTCAGTAGTGAGCAGGCGTCTTCGAAGATCTGGCTGACGTCCATCGGCTGGGGATTGATGGTGTAGCGCCCGGCGTCGATGCGCGAGGTATCGAGCAGGTCCTCCAACAGGGCATTCATGCGGCTGGTAGCCTGTTGCATGGTGTCGATGGCTGAGGCGATACGCTTGGAGCTGTGGGAACCGTCGGAGCTGAAGGCCTTTTGCATCATGCCGCAGAGCATGGAAATGACCGTCATCGGGCTGCGCAGGTCATGAGACACCACGGCCACCAGTTCATCGCGGGCCTGCACGGCCAGGCGCTCCTTGCGCACCTGGCGGGCCAGGTCGTTTTCCAAGGCCGAGCGCCGCAAGTCGTTGGCGGCGAACAGATCGCCATGGCTCCATTTGGTACTGATACCGGCCATTTCGACTTTCCAGATTTCGAAAGACGTCCGGGGCCGCAGGCGCAGACCGGTCTCGCTGTTTTCCAGGTCCAGGGGTTTTTGTGGGTCGCCGCTCCATTGGAGGGTTTGCTTGACCTCGGGGCGGAACCACAGCACGCCGTTTTCCACAGGCTTGGGCAAGTGGATCGCCAGTACGCCGCTCGCCACGTCCTGATAAGCCTGGGCAGGTGCGAAGACGCTGCTCAGGTTGTGGTGAGAGAACACCGGCTTGCCGGTTTCCAGGATCCATTTGTGCAACTCGCGGATCTGCTCCGGTTCCGGACACCGGCCATGACGGTGCAGTTTGTTGTCCTCGAAAATCGCGACGCCACTGGCGCCGGTCAGCTCCATGAGGCGTTGCGGCTCGTGGGACAGGCCATCGAAGACGTTATCGCTGGACTCGGCCATCACCGCGGCGAGGACCTTGAGGTCTTCCAGCTTGGCGTCCCGTTGCCGAGTCAGCTCCAGGGCTTGCATGGCGCTGATCTGCAATGACAGCACCTGGCCGATTGTCTGGCAGGCCATGCGCATTTCATGGGGCACCAGCAGCGGCTGGCGATTGCCGCAACTGATCAGCCCCCACAAGCGTTCGCCCTCCATCAACGAGATGCTCATGGACGACAGTACGCCCATGTTTTTCATGTACTGGCGGTGGATCGGCGAGACGCTGCGCAGTGTGGCAAAACTCAGGTCCAGAGGCGCCTGGGTGTCGGGCCGCAACTCCGGAACCAGCGGCACTGGCGTGTAGTCGGCGTTGGGGATGATCCGCAGCCAGTTGATGCGATACAGCTCGCGAGCCTGTTCGGGAATATCCGACGCCGGGAAAAACAGGCCCTTGTAGAGCTCCATCGACGGTGCGCTGGCCTCGGCAATCACTTGGCCGTGGCCTTCTTCCTCGAAGCGATAGATCAGCACCCGGTCGTAACCGGTCATGGCCTGGATTTCCCGCACGCTGATTTCGTACAGGGCCTGGAGGGTTTTCGCACTTTGCAGGCGTTGCAACATGCGGCCCATGTTCGCCTCGCCGCTGACCCCTTCGGGGCGATAGTCGCTCAGGTGCTGTTCCAATTCGACGATCAGGGCGCCCTGGTGGCGATGCACCAGGGCGTCGAAGCGTTGTTGGTTCACGACAATGGCCACGGGCACGTTGTCGCTTTCCGGGGCGGCGCGACAGGCGATGAGGATCGCCTCGGCCTGTTCCAGCCCCAACAGTGCGTCGAGTGTCTGGCCCAGGAGCCTGTGGGGATCCTGCGCCATCAACTGCAACACGTTGGCGCTGACCTGACGGATCACGAAATCGGGCTCGGACAGCATCAGCAACACGCCATGAGGCTGGATGGTCCCGGGAAAGCGAATCGGTTCGTCTGCGCAATTGGCCAGCAGTTCTTCGAAGGCTTCCTGGTTTTCCGTGTTCATAACAATACCTTTTGGCTGTCCAGCCAGTGCTCAAAATGGGAGAACGTCGCCTTTGCGGCGCGTGTGACTTCGAACACCTGGGCCTCGCCAAGGTTCCTGTCGTCCAGGTATTGGAGGAAATCCTTCCAGCGTCGGCCAGTGAGTTCGCCATACACATTGAGGAAGGCCGCTCCGCTAGCGGCGTCCAGCCCCAGCTTCTCGGCCACCCTGCGCCGCAGGATCTGCCCCCCGAGCGTTGCACCTTCCAGCACATAGGACACGCCGAGTGCGGCGGCACGGGAGTCGATCAGCGGCAACGCCTGGCAGGTAGGCAGCGCCTCGATAGTGGCTGCTTCCAGGCCCAGTGCCGTGAGATCCGCTCGCAGCACCGGAAGTTTGATCCGTAGGGATTGGTCCAGCCCGGTCGGCGTCAATGCAAGTACATGAAGACGTTGTTCCAACGGTTGATAGAAACCGTAGTAGGCCGCCATCAGGCGCCGATACAGATCGAAGTCCAGCTGTTCGGAGAAAAACGGCAGGCGTTTTTCCAAGGCGATATGCAGTTCAGCGGTTTCGGTCCGCAATGCCTGGATCAGAGAAGGGTATGGAGCGGCCGATGACATGCAGGATAGAGTTCTTTGGCTGGAGCGTTGCTGAAAAAAACGCATAAATCTTACATGGGTTTTTGGGTGTGCAGTCATCGGGTGTCGGCCCTCATTTCCTCAAATCGCTGAGCCTGCTTGCTGCTCGCCGAGTTGCGCTCGTTCGCGATCCAGTTCATTACACAGCTCTTCTTCCGAGGGGAGCACCAGCTTGTATTGACTGGCGAACAATTGCTCATTGCCCTGCAATACGGAGTAACGCACCACCGATTCGTCTTTCTGAGCGCACAGAATGATGCCAACGGTGGGTTTGTCATCGGGGCCGCGCTTGAGGTCGTCGTAGAGGCGCACATACATGTCCATCTGCCCGATGTCCTGATGGCTCAGCTCGCCGAGTTCGTTGATCAAGGGGGCGAGCTGAGGGTCATCTTGGGGCAGCAGTGGCGTCATCGCAGTGTCCAACCATTGAGAGGGGCGGACTGCAAGGATGCATCAAGCGATGTTTCGATGATGCCGGACGGGGCTGATTGCTTGGGAGGAAAAATAGTGGATTGACGCAGGACGGGTATGACGCCGCCCCATGTTGGTTGACCTTGGTTCGTAGGAGCTCTCCCCGCAGGGCGTCATCCATCGTGGCCCCGGCCTGATAGTCACTCCTGGCCTTGCGTCAGCGCCTGGGACGCAGCCACATAATCGGCCTGGAATTGCTTGCTTTCCACCCAGTCCAGCGCGGTCTGCTCATCCACGCCCGTGGTCAGACGGCGGTATTCGATCAAGGCGGTAATGATGAAGTCGGTCGCTTCTTCCTCACCTTCCTGTTCCAGCACCAGCGCCAGCAGAGGGTGGGCCAGGAAGGCTTCGCACATCGCCTTCTGGCTGACCTTTTCGGCGGCACTCATGAGTTGGAACAGTTCCGTCAGGTCCACGGTTTCCAGATCGATGCGCTCGTCGTTCGGGTCCAGGAAATCGTTCGGCGCAGCAGTCCGCCGAGTGCGGTTCTGCTTGGCTTTCGCCTTGGCGCGCTGGCTGCGCTTGTGCTGTTTGTTCGCCGATGACATGGTCGGATTCCTGATGGATAAGGCCATCTATCCTACAGCCTCAACGCCGACGCTTCGAATCTCAATCCACGACGAAGAGCGTAGCCCCCGATGAGGTGGAGGATCGATGAGGCGGAGGAAGGAAATCCCGGGCAATAAAAAACCCCGATCAATTGCTTGATCGGGGTTTTCGGTATTTGGTGCCCAGAGACGGAATCGAACCGCCGACACGGGGATTTTCAATCCCCTGCTCTACCGACTGAGCTATCTGGGCAACGGGGCGCATTAAACGGGTTTTTCAGGGGGGCGTCAAGCAAGTTTTCAAAAAATATTTAACTATTACCGTCGCTTACGATCCGCCCCCGCGCCGAGCAGCTTATTCGGATGGCGGTACGTAGCCTTCGGCCTTGGCGTAATCTTCGCCGGAAAAGTACTTGTCCATCTCGCCTTGAAGGTATTTGCGATCTTCGGCGTTCATCATGTTCAGGCGTTTTTCATTGATCAGCAGGGTCTGGTGTTTTTGCCAGTCGGCCCAGGCCTTGGCCGAAACATTGTCGTAGATGTCCTGGCCCTTGGCACCCGGGAACGGCGCACGTTCCAGGCCTTCCAGTTGTTCTTTGTACTTGCGGCACATGATGGTGCGGGTCATTGCAACTCTCCTGCGTTCATTACGGCGGCCGCGCGTTCGAGCAAGGTTTTGACCGGGGCGGCAAGGCCCAGGCGCGGCGGGGTGGCGAGGTTATACCAGAGCCAGTCGGCCTCGGCCACGTGATGGCCGGTTTCCCGGACCCGGACCAGCCAGGGTTCGATCGCCAACTGGAAGTGGCTGAAGGTGTGCACCAGGCCTGGCATTTCGTGATGGCTGCCCAGTTCCAGCGAGTGTTGCAGGGCCAGGTGTTGCAGGTCGTCGAGGTCGTCGAGTTCCGGCAGGCTCCACAGCCCGCCCCATAGTCCGGTGGAAGGGCGACGGTAAAGCAGGATCGCGCCTTCGTGGTTGGCCAGCATCGGCATCAAGGTGCGCTTTTTGGGCACCTCTTTACGAGGCTTGGGAATCGGGTAGCGGGTTTCCAGGCCCAGCATGTGGGCCTCGCAGCCCTGTTTCAGTGGGCAGAGCAGGCAACTGGGTTTGCTGCGGGTACAGAGTGTCGCGCCCAGGTCCATCATCGCCTGGGTGTAGGCGTTGACCCGGTCTTGCGGCGTGAAGCGCTCGGCGGTGGCCCACAGCTGTTTCGCCACCTTGGGTTCGCCCGGGTAGCCTTCCTGGGCGGTGAAGCGCGCCAGCACCCGCTTGACGTTGCCATCGAGGATCGGCGCTCGCAGGCCCATGCTGATGCTGGCGATGGCGCCGGCGGTGGACAGGCCGATCCCCGGCAACTCGGTGAGTTTTTCCACGTCCCGGGGGAATTCGCCGCCGTACTGCTCGACGACGATTTTCGCGGTTTTCTGCAAGTTGCGCGCACGGGTGTAATAACCCAGCCCGGTCCACAGGTGCAGCACTTCGTCCTCCGGCGCGGCGGCCAGGGCTTGAACGGTGGGCAGCGAGGCCATGAACCGGTCGAAGTAGTTGAGCACGGTACTGACCTGGGTCTGCTGCAACATGATTTCCGAGACCCACACCCGATAGGGAGTGATGTCTTGCTGCCAAGGCAAATCGTGGCGCCCGTGGCGGTCGAACCAGTCCAGTACCGCGGTGGAAAACTGCTCGGCTCTCATCGCTTGAACAGCCCCTTGAGCGCGTCTTTCAGCTCGGGACTGACCTTGTCGCCCAGCTTCTCCTCGATCTTGTCGCCGAGGCGGTCGCCGGCCAGTTTCGCCGCGACCTTGCCCAGCCCGTCGTTGTCCAGGCGGCAGGCCTTCGCCCCCAGCTCCAGTGGACCACGGCAGCGCAACGGCCATTCGATGTCGACGTAGCGCTCGTTGACCTGGCAGGCCGGGTCGGGCATGTCGCTCTTGTCGCCTTCGACGATGACGCCGACGCGGTAATCCATGCCCAGCACCCGCAGGTCGATATCGCCGTTGCCGTTGACGGTCATGCCGGGGATGCGGACTTTCAGGTCCGGGTTGTGGGCAACGCCGTTGTTGAAGGTGAGGTTGCCGTTGAGTTGCTGGAACGGCGTGTCCTTGCCCCGGGGTTCGCCGCTGAGGGACTTGCGATTGAGGGTGGCGATGCCTTTGCACAATTGCTGTTCGAGGTTGGCATTGAGCAGCACGCCATCGTTGATGACGAACCCGGCGTTACCGTTGAGGCTGTCGATCAGGGCCTTCTGGCTATTACCGGTGGCGGTGATCGCACTGTTGACGGTGACCAGGCCTTTGACCGGCGGATTCTTGCCCTGGCTTTCGATGATCTTCTCGGCAGGGACCCGGTTGATACGGGTTTGCAGGCTCAACAGTGGGGTCGGTTGGCGCACATCCAGGGTGCCCTTGGTTTCGAAGTTGCCGCTGTACAGATCGCCCCGCAGGTTCTCCAGGGTCAGCAGGCCGCCCAGGCCGGTGGCCTTGAGCGCGGCGTTCTGGATCGGCAGTTTATCCAGGGTCAGTTGCCCGAAGGTCAGGTCGGCATCGAGGTCCAGCTTGCTCAGGCGTTCCACCGGAAACAGCCGATCATTGCTCCAGGCGCCCTGGGTCGGCGCGCTCGGCAGCGGTGAGTTGCCGACACCGGCCATGGCGCTGGCTTCGGTGTTGCTGACTTCGGCCTCACGGGCCGCCTTGGAGCTGTCGGCTTCGGCGGATTTTGGCGGCAGGTAGCGGTCGACATTGAACGTGTCGGCCTTGAGCTGCACGCGCAGGGCCTGCTTGGCAAAATCTTCCACGGCGATACGACCGCTGAAGGTGCTGTCGTCGAGCTTCAGGTTGATGTCGTTGAGTTCGACGCTGGTGGGCGTGCCGGCAATGCGGCTGGCCAGCTCGACCTTGCTCAGGCTGCCTTCGGCCATGGCCGGAAGCGTCTGGCCGACGCTGTCGACGAATTTAGCCAGATCGAACTGGGCGATCGACACCCCGCCATTCAATTGCGGAGTCTTGTCGAGGTCGTTGACCTTCAGTTCACCCAGGGCACGCAGTTGGTTGAGCGAAAGCTTGATGCCGGTCCATTCGGCGACGTTTGCCGCCTTGTCCAGGAACAGCTGGCCTTGGGCGGCGAAATTCAGGGTCTTGCCCTGCAGAGGGTCGCCCGTGGCTTCGCCGGACAGTTTCAGGTCTTCGAACTTGTAGCGCTGCAGGGCACGCTCGAAGCGCAGCTCACCCGTCACTTCGGTGCGTACGCGTAGGGCCGGCTGGTTGCTGGACAGGAAAGCGGTCAGGGTGACCGGGATGTTGGTGGAGTCGTGGACCGGGCCGGTGCTCAGTTGGATGCTCTCGGCGGTGTACAGCTTGCCGGTCTGCTCGTCGGTGTATTCGACCCGGGCGTTGTTCACGGTCAGGCTGTCGATGTCCAGGCGGGTCGGCTGGGCAGGTTTTTCCGTCGGGGTGTTGGCGGGCGGTGCCGGTTGCTCGGCTGGCGCCGGGGTGTTCGCCGCCGTCGCCGAGGCTGGTGCCTTGCCGATGTCTTCCCAGTTGCCGTGACCATTCTTGTCGCGGTTGAGCCGCAGGTTCAGGCCCTCGACGCGCACATCGCTCATCTGCACTTCCCGGCGCAGCAGCGGGATCACCCGGACCGAAAGACCGAGCATCTGCAGGTCGGCGAAAGGTTGGGTCGGATTGGCCAGGGTCGCGACGCTGGCATCGTGCAATTCCAGACCCAGCCATGGAAACAGGCTCCAGCCGATATCGCCATTGAGGGTCAGCTCGATGTGGGCCTTGTCGCGGGCTATCTGGCGGATCTCTTCTTTGTAGTCGTTGGGATCGAACAGGTGGGTCAGGGCAAAGCCCAGGGCCACGATGATCAGCAACAGCCCGAGAAGTACCAGACCCAGGATTTTGCCGAACGCTTTCATGGGCGAATCCTTGTAGGTTGAGTTCAAAATTTAGCCGGGAGTATAACGCTGTGGATTAGTGGTGGTGCGTTAGGTGCTCGTTATAAGTCCCGTCCGCAGATCCAGTGTGGGAGCGCGCTTGACCGCCCATGCCTGGCATCGCGAAACGGTTCGAACAGCCAGTCCGGGGCATCCCGGTAGATTTCCCGCAGGTCCTGTTGGCCCTGACAGTTGGCGTCGGTAATGAGCTAGACAACGACGAGCATGAAAATTCCTGAAAAAATAAATCGTTAGCCCCCTACAGAAAGCGAGCGAACGTGCGATAAGACAGATGGCACGAAAAAGGTGATATCACTTTGGTTTTTCTGCCACGAGCAAATGGTAACCTTTGCCCGTTCGTCCGTCCTTCTGCGACTTGATGTCGCACACTATGGAGCTTCACCAGAAAATACAGCCATGCCTGCGTGCAATGAAGGCTGAGGGTGACGCGTGGCTGACGGACCATTCCAATAACTGGGGGATACACAATGAGCACGAGCATCACGGCGGGCGGCGTCGCCGACCAGCCTGCGTTCCTCTCCAAGGAGCGCATCATCGCCAAGCCCGGTTTCAACCGGTGGCTGGTTCCACCGGCCGCACTGGCCATTCACCTGTGCATCGGCATGGCCTATGGCTTTTCGGTGTTCTGGCTGCCACTGTCCAAGGCCTTGGGTGTCACCAAGCCTGTGGCCTGTGCACCGGATATGAGCTTCATCTCGCAAGTCTTTTCGTCCCAATGTGACTGGCCGATCTCGATGCTCGGCTGGATCTACACCCTGTTCTTCATCTTCCTGGGTTGCTCGGCAGCCATCTGGGGTGGCTGGCTGGAACACGCCGGGCCACGCAAGGCCGGCGTTGTATCGGCCTTGTGCTGGTGCGGTGGCCTGCTGATTTCCGCGTTGGGTATCTATACCCATCAGATCTGGCTGATGTGGGTCGGTTCCGGGGTGATCGGTGGTATCGGCCTGGGCCTGGGCTATATCTCCCCGGTGTCGACCCTGATCAAGTGGTTCCCGGACAAGCGCGGCATGGCGACCGGTATGGCGATCATGGGCTTCGGCGGTGGCGCGATGGTCGGTGCTCCACTGGCCGCGGCGCTGATGAACCATTTCGCTTCGCCAACGGGCGTGGGCGTATGGCAGAGCTTCCTGGTCATGGCCGCGATCTACTTCGTGTTCATGATTGGTGGCGCCTTGTCGTACCGCGTACCGCCGACCGGCTGGAAGCCTGAGGGCTGGACCCCGGCACCGAAGAAAGCCGCGAACGCGATGATCACCCATCGCCACGTTCACGTGAATGTTGCCTGGAAAACCCCGCAGTTCCGTCTGGTATGGCTGGTGCTGTGCCTGAACGTATCCGCCGGTATCGGCATCCTGGGCATGGCTTCGCCACTGTTGCAGGAAGTGTTCGGCGGCAAGCTGCTCGGCAACGACCTGCCGTTCGGCCAGCTGGACGCTACGCAACTGGGCCAGATCGCGGCCATCGCGGCCGGCTTCACCGGTCTGTTGAGCCTGTTCAACATCGGCGGTCGGTTCTTCTGGGCCTCCTTCTCGGATTACCTGGGTCGTAAAAACACCTATTTCGTGTTCTTCGCCCTGGGCTTTGCCCTGTACGCGCTGATCCCGAACCTGGGGCACCTGGGCAGCGTCGCGCTGTTCGTGGCGGCGTTCTGCATCATCCTGTCGATGTACGGCGGCGGTTTCGCCACCGTGCCGGCCTACCTGGCGGACCTGTTCGGTACGCAAATGGTTGGCGCGATCCACGGTCGCCTGCTGACCGCCTGGGCTGCGGCGGGCGTGCTGGGTCCGGTGCTGGTGAACTACCTGCGTGAATATCAATTGAGCATCGGCGTTGAACGCGCCGCGGCCTATGACATCACCTTGTACATCCTCGCCGGCCTGCTGGTGCTGGGCTTCCTCTGCAACCTGATGGTCCGTCCGGTCGCCGACAAGTACTTCATGACCGACGCCGAACTGGCCGCCGAACAGGCGCTGGGGCATGACAAGGGCGCCGACAGCAGCACGTCGCTGGAGTGGAAAGCTGCGCCGGGCACCAAGCCCCTGGCGATCGCCGCCTGGCTGGTGGTGGGCATTCCGTTGGCGTGGGGTGTGTGGGTGACCCTGCAGAAGACGGCGGTGCTGTTCCGCTAAGACCGTTGCCCTGACCAACAGGACAGGGCAACCCTTGTGGGAGCGGGCTTGCTCGCGAAGGCGGTCTGTCAGTTAACGATGATGTTGGCTGATACACCGCTTTCGCGGGCAAGCCCGCTCCCACATTTGTTTTTGGGTGATGGCAAAATTTGCGTCCATGACTTGTATGGACATGTCTATCACCGACAGCCCGGGATTCAGCCCGTCAGTGATGTCACCTCTTGTGTTTCTGTTTGCCGCTCGCGCCCCTATAATGGCTGCCTTTTTCGCCCAATGATTTTGCGGAGCTGGTGATGGCCGAACGTAAGGCGTCTGTCGAGCGCGACACTCTGGAAACCCAGATCAAAGCCTCGATCAACCTGGATGGCACCGGAAAGGCCCGGTTTGATATCGGCGTGCCTTTTCTTGAGCACATGCTGGACCAGATCGCCCGTCACGGGCTGATCGACCTGGACATCGTCAGCAAGGGCGACCTGCATATCGACGACCACCATACGGTGGAAGACGTGGGTATCACCCTGGGCCAGGCCTTTACCAAAGCCATCGGCGACAAGAAAGGCATCCGTCGCTACGGTCATGCCTACGTGCCGCTCGATGAAGCGCTGTCGCGGGTGGTCATCGACTTCTCCGGCCGCCCGGGCCTGCAGATGCACGTGCCGTATACCCGTGCCACCGTCGGCGGCTTCGACGTCGACCTGTTCCAGGAATTCTTCCAGGGCTTCGTCAACCACGCCAACGTCACCCTGCACATCGACAACCTGCGCGGGCACAACACCCATCACCAGATCGAAACCGTGTTCAAGGCTTTCGGCCGCGCGCTGCGCATGGCCGTGGAGCTCGATGACCGCATGGCCGGCCAGATGCCTTCCACCAAGGGCGTCCTGTAATGCAGACGGTCGCGGTTATCGACTACGGCATGGGCAACCTGCACTCGGTGGCCAAGGCCCTCGAGCACGTGGGCGCCGGCAAGGTGCTGATCACCAGCGATGCCGACGTGATTCGCGAAGCCGACCGGGTGGTGTTCCCCGGCGTCGGCGCGATTCGTGATTGCATGGCCGAGATTCGTCGGCTGGGCTTCGACAAGCTGGTGCACGAAGTCAGCCAGGATCGTCCGTTCCTCGGCATCTGCGTGGGCATGCAGGCCTTGCTCGATCGCAGCGAAGAGAACGATGGTGTCGATTGCATCTCGCTGTTCCCGGGCCAGGTGAAGTTCTTTGGCAAGGGCCTGCACGAAGACGGCGAGCACTTGAAGGTCCCGCACATGGGCTGGAACGAAGTGAAGCAGACGGTGGATCACCCGCTGTGGCACAACATTCCGGACCTGGCGCGCTTCTACTTTGTGCACAGCTACTACATCGCCGCCGGCAATGCGCGGCAGGTGGTGGGCAGCGGTCACTATGGCGTCGATTTCGCCGCGGCCCTGGCCGATGGTTCGCGCTTCGCCGTGCAGTTCCACCCGGAGAAGAGCCATACCCATGGCCTGCAACTGTTGCAGAACTTCGCGGCGTGGGACGGGCGCTGGTAATGGCCCGCAAGAAACCGCCGATCCTCACCCTCACGCCCGAGCAGGAGAGTGGAGCGAACCGCAAGATCCAGCGGTTCATGGAGGAGCGTTTCGAACTGGACCTGGGTTCGTTCGAAGCGGCGGAAATTCTTGACCTGTTTACCCGCGAAATTGCGCCGCACTATTACAACAGGGCGATTTTCGATGTGCAGACGCACCTTAAAGAAAGGTTCGAAAGCATTGAAAGCGACTTGTGGGCTTTAGAAAAAAGCAGCTGAAAGCTTCAAGCCACAAGCTGCAAGAATTGAAACGCGTGCCTGCCTGCAGCTTATAGCTTGCAGCTTGCAGCTCTTTGACGAAGGAAAAGCATGCTCATTATCCCCGCTATCGATCTCAAGGACGGCGCTTGCGTACGTCTGCGTCAGGGCCGCATGGAAGACTCCACGGTGTTTTCCGATGACCCGGTGAGCATGGCCGCCAAGTGGGTGGAGGGCGGCTGCCGTCGCCTGCATCTGGTCGACCTCAATGGCGCCTTCGAAGGGCAGCCGGTCAATGGCGAGGTGGTCACGGCCATTGCCAAGCGCTATCCGAACCTGCCGATCCAGATCGGCGGCGGCATTCGCTCGCTGGAAACCATCGAGCACTACGTCAAGGCTGGCGTGAGCTACGTGATCATCGGCACCAAGGCGGTGAAGGAGCCTGAGTTCGTTGCCGAAGCGTGCCGCGCGTTCCCGGGCAAGGTCATCGTTGGCCTCGACGCCAAGGACGGCTTTGTCGCCACCGACGGTTGGGCTGAAGTCAGCACCGTGCAGGTGATCGACCTGGCCAAGCGTTTCGAAGCCGACGGCGTGTCTGCCATCGTCTACACCGACATCGCCAAAGACGGCATGATGCAGGGCTGCAATGTCCCGTTCACCGCCGCCCTGGCTGCCGCCACCAAGATTCCGGTGATCGCCTCCGGTGGCATCCACAACCTGGGTGACATCAAGGCACTGCTCGACGCCAAGGCGCCGGGCATCATCGGCGCGATCACCGGTCGCGCGATCTACGAAGGCACCCTGGACGTCGCCGAGGCCCAGGCCTTCTGCGATTCCTACAAAGGCTGAGGACTCACCATGGCGCTGGCCAAACGCATCATCCCTTGCCTGGACGTGGACAACGGCCGGGTGGTCAAGGGTGTGAAGTTCGAGAACATCCGTGACGCCGGCGACCCGGTGGAAATCGCCCGTCGCTACGACGAACAGGGTGCGGACGAGATCACCTTCCTCGACATCACGGCCAGCGTCGATGGCCGCGATACCACGCTGCATACCGTCGAGCGCATGGCCAGCCAGGTGTTCATCCCGCTGACCGTGGGCGGTGGCGTGCGCACCGTGCAGGACATCCGCAACCTGCTCAATGCCGGTGCGGACAAAGTGTCGATCAACACCGCGGCAGTGTTCAACCCGGAGTTCGTCGGCGAAGCGGCCCAGCACTTCGGCTCGCAGTGCATCGTCGTGGCTATCGATGCGAAGAAGGTCTCCGGCCCGGGCGAAACCCCGCGTTGGGAAATCTTCACCCACGGCGGTCGCAAGCCCACGGGCCTGGACGCCGTCGAGTGGGCGAAGAAGATGGAAGGCCTGGGCGCCGGTGAAATCCTGCTGACCAGCATGGACCAGGACGGCATGAAAAACGGTTTCGACCTGGGCGTCACCCGCGCCATCAGCGATGCCCTGGGCATTCCGGTGATCGCGTCCGGCGGTGTCGGCAACCTGCAGCACCTGGCCGACGGCATCCTGGAAGGTCATGCCAGTGCGGTGCTGGCGGCGAGCATTTTCCACTTTGGCGAATACACCGTGCCGGAAGCCAAGGCCTATATGGCCCATCGCGGTATCTGCATTCGCTGACCGCTGGACACCATGGCGGGCCCAAGGCACTCTTGGGCACACCATGGATTGCGGTAGCCCGACATGCTCAAACGCCTCGTTCTTGCCTTTGCCGGTGCCACGTTGCTGCTCGCAGGCACTGTCCGCGCCGCTGATACATCGCTGGTGTTGCTGACGGAAAACTTCCCGCCGTACAACATGGCCAAGAATGGCAAGAACTTCGCCCAGGACGAGAACATTCATGGCATCGCCGTGGACATCGTCCGTGAAATATTCAAACGCGCCGATATCTCCTACAGCCTGACGCTACGTTTCCCCTGGGAGCGCATCTACAAACTCGCCCTGGAAAATCCGGGTTACGGTGTGTTTGTCATGGCGCGGTTGCCGGAGCGTGAGAAGCTTTTCAAATGGGTCGGCCCCATCGGTCCGGACGACTGGATCATGCTCGCCAAGGCCGACAGCAAGATCACTCTCGACTCGCTGGAGCAGGCGCGTCAATACAAGATCGGTGCCTACAAGGGCGACGCAATTGCCGAGACATTGGCCAAGCAAGGGCTGAAGCCGATTGTCGTGTTGCGGGACCAGGACAACGCCAGGAAACTGGTCAACGGCCAGATCGACCTGTGGGCCACCGGGGACCCGGCCGGGCGTTACCTGGCGCGCCAGGAAGGGGTGACCGATCTCAAGACCGTGCTGCGTTTCAACAGTGCCGAGTTGTACCTGGCCTTGAACAAGGACGTGCCCGATGACGTGGTCGCCCGGCTTCAGGCGGCCTTGGATGAGCTCCGCAAGGAAGGGGCTGTGGACGTGATCATGGCGCGGTATCTCTGACCGCTGGAACAAACCTGTGGGAGCGAGCTTGCTCGCGAAAGCGGTGGGTCAGCTTGCAGGGATGTTGAATGTGTCGCCGTCATCGCGAGCAAGCTCGGTCCCACAGGGATCTGCTGTGGACGCCAATCTTGTGCCCGATGCAAGACCACTGTGGGAGCGAGCTTGCTCGCGATGGTGGCGACGCGGTCGCCGCTACCGATAAACCCCATCCTTCCCATGCCCGGCCATCGCCCGATTGCTGCGCAGGCTGATCATCGACTTGATGTCGATCCATTCGATGCCCTGGGCCTTGAGCTTGGGTAGCTCGCGTTCGAGTACCGCCAGGGTCTGCGGATAGGGATGGCCGATCATCACGGCCGAGCCTTGCCGGCGAGCCAGGTCGATAGCGGTTTGCAGCTGTTGGGCGATGGCGGTTTCGGTGCGCTCGTCGTCCAGGAACACATCCCGCGACACACTGGCGAGGCCGATCTTTTGTGCTTCGGCGGCGGCGACGGTCTGGGCGCTGGTGCGGCTGTCGACGAAAAACTTGTGGCGCTGCTGCAAGTTCGCCATCAGCCACGCCATGGCCTCGGACTGGGCGGTCATGCGGCTGCCCATGTGGTTGTTGACCCCGCTGGTGTAGGGCACGGCGGCGAACGCGGCGTCGAGGCGCTTGCCCAGTTCTTCGATGGACAGGTCCGGATGCCAGGCGAACGGCCCGGTGGCCGGGTCCATGGGCATGTGCAGCATGACCAGCTTGCCGGCGCGATGGGCTTCGCGGGCGAATTCGGCGGCGTGGGGGGTGTCAGGCATGATCGCGGCGGCGACCGGCCCGGGAAGGGCGAGTACCCGACGGTCCCGGGGCAGGTTCTGCCCCAGGTCGTCGATGATCAGGCTCAGGTACGCCTTGTGCGGCGAAGAGGGCGTGGCGGGCGCCGCGGTAACGGCCCCCGCCAGCAGGCACAGCAGGACGAAGGTGAAACGCAGGCCCATCTCAGCGGCCGGACGTGATGTTCAACCCTTTGAGCAAGCTCAAGGCCTGGGCCAACTGATAGTCGTCATCCTGGGGCATCGGCTTGGCCTTGGCGCCGGAACCGGTCGGTTTGTCGGCGCCGCCGTTGCCATTGCCCAGGTGACCTTGCAGGTCGGCTTCCTTGAAGTACTCGCTGTCCTGCTCGTTGGTGATCTTGGCCTTGCGCACTTCGATGTCCGGGACAATGCCCTGGGCCTGGATGGAACGGCCGTTGGGCGTGAAGTACAGCGCGGTGGTGATCTTCAGGGCACGGTCGTTGTTCAGGGGCAACACGGTCTGTACCGAACCCTTGCCGAAGCTGGTGGTGCCCATGACCACGCCGCGCTTCTGGTCCTGCAGGGCGCCGGCGACGATTTCCGAGGCCGAAGCGCTGCCACCGTTGATCAGCACCACCAATGGCACGGCTTCGCTCAGGTCAT
Source organism: Pseudomonas sp. NFACC24-1 (assembly GCF_900115235.1). Classification (NCBI taxonomy): domain Bacteria; kingdom Pseudomonadati; phylum Pseudomonadota; class Gammaproteobacteria; order Pseudomonadales; family Pseudomonadaceae; genus Pseudomonas; species Pseudomonas sp. NFACC24-1. The sequence continues at coordinate 55,861 of NZ_FOVS01000027.1, read as the reverse complement.
TGCCGGTGGCCGAGAAGCGCAACTCGGAATTGGCGATGCGGCCCTTGGTGTAGACGATCAGGCCCTTGGTGATGAAGTGATCCACCACTTCCACGGCTGATTGCAGTACGCCGCCGGGGTTGTTGCGCAGGTCCAGGACCAGGCCGTTGAGTTTCTTGCCGTTGTCCTTGCGCATCTTGGCCAGGGCCTTGGCGACTTCTTCGCCGGTCTTGACCTGGAACTGGGTGATGCGGATGTAGCCGTAGCCCGACTCCAGCAACTGGCTCTTCACGCTCTTGACCTGGATGACCGCACGGGTCAGGGTCACGTCGAACGGTGTACCACCGTCGCGTACCAGGGTCAGGGTGATCTTCTGGCCGATCTTGCCGCGCATCTTGTCCACGGCTTCGGTCATGCTCTGGCCGCGCGTCGGCTGGCCGTTGATCTTGACGATGAAGTCACCGGCCTGGATGCCGGCCTTGGAGGCAGGCGTATCGTCGATTGGCGAGACCACCTTGACGAAGCCGTCTTCGCTGCCGACCTCGATGCCCAGGCCGCCAAACTCGCCGCTGGTGCTTTCCTGCAGCTCGGCGAAATCTTCCGGGCCCAGGTATGCCGAGTGCGGGTCAAGGTTGCTGAGCATGCCCTTGATGGCGTTCTCCAGCAGCATCTTGTCATCCACCGGTTCCACGTAGGCGGCCTTGATCCGGTCCATGACCTCGGCAAAGGTGCGCAGTTCGTCCAGCGGCAGCGGCGCCTTGGTGGTTGCGGCCGTGGCGGCGGGGGCCGACGGGGCCGGTTCGGCGGCAAAAGCCAAAGGCGCACCGATCACGAGGGCGATCGTCAGGGCCAGCGAGGTAAGGCGGGACAAATGCAGCATGTCGAACGAACTCCTTAATAGGATGGGCGCGCTTATCCTTGCGCACGACACCATTGGGCCGGGTCACTGGGGCGACCCTGCTGACGAATAGCGAAATACAGTGCTGGCGTGTCCTGCCCGCCACTGTTACCGACCGTGGAGATGGACTCACCGGCCTTGACCACATCGCCCGCCGCCTTGAGCAGCGTCTGGTTGTGGCCGTACAGACTCAAATAACCATTGCCGTGATCGAGGATCACCAGCAGGCCGGCGCCGCGCAACCAGTCGGCGAATACCACGCGCCCACCATGCACGGCATGTACCTGGCTGCCGGCCGAGGCGCTGATCATCACCCCGTCCCACTTGGTGCGGGTGTCGTCGCCGCGGGTTTCACCGAAGCGCGCAAGCAATCGACCATTGACCGGCCATGGAAGTTTGCCTCGGGCTGAAGCAAAAGCGCCGCCAAAGGTTTCGCCGTCGCTGGAAACCAGTGCGCCGGGGCTGGATTTTGCCGGTTTGCGCGGTGCATCGCCGGCGTCTGCGTCGGCCTGGGCTTCACGCAAACGCTTTTTTTCGGCTTCCTGCTGGGCGATCAGCGCTTTCTGGCGCGCTTCTTCCGCCTCTCGGGCCTGGCGGGCCAGGGTTTCTTCGATGGTTTTCAACACATTGGCCAGTTCGGCCTGGTCCTGCTCGCGGGCCTTGAGCTTGCTGTCGCGGGCCTTTACATCGTCATTGAGCTTGGCCAGGGCCACCTGGCGTTCCTTGCGAACCTTTTCGAGTTCTTCGCGCTGGGTGTCGAGGCTGCTTTTCTGCACCAGCAACTGGGCCTGCTGCAGCTCGATGTCTTTTTCGACATTGGCCAGTTGGCGCAAGGTTTCATTGAAGCTCTTGAGTTGTTCCAGGCGGGCCTGGCTCAGGTAATCGTAATAGGTGAGGGTCCGGGCGAATTTCTCGGGGTTCTGCTGGTTGAGTAGCAGCTTGAGGTATTCCTGGCGGCCGTTCTGGTAGGCGGCCCGGGCCTGGATGGCGATCAGCTTTTGCTGTTCAGTGCGCGCGCTCTGGAGTTTTTTTTTCTCTCCATCGAGCCGCTGCAGCTCGGATTCGCTTTTCTTCAGTTCTTTCTGCAGGGCGTCGACCTGCTTTTCCAGCTTGCCCATCTCGGTTTCGGTGCCGCGCAGGTCTTTCTGCACGCTGGATTTCTCTTCCTGCAACTTGCCCAGCAGTTTTTTCAGCTCGGCAATGTCCTGGCGCGTGGCTTCCAACTGCTGTTGGGTTTGCGCGCGCTCGTCGGCAAAGGCCGGTTGGAGCAAGCAGGTCAGAGCGAGGGCTATCAGGACGCGAAGCATAGAGGCGGGCGACACCAGGGAAAGGGACGGCCTAGTATGCCCGCCCCACGCTGCAAAAAAAACGCCCATTTGGGGCTGTGTGATAACTGGCCCGAAAACACTGCCGACCAATGTGGGAGCGGGCTTGCTCGCGAATGGGGGCTGCCAGTCGACATTTATGTGTCTGGTCTACCGCATTCGCGAGCAAGCCCGCTCCCACAAGGGATGTGTTTCGTCAGACCAGGATCGAAGTCCCGGTCATTTCCGCCGGCTTTTCCATGCCCAGCAACATCAGCATGGTTGGCGCCACGTCAGCCAGCACGCCACCCTCACGGACCTTGAAATCCCGCTTGCCGACATAGATGAACGGCACCGGCTCGGTGGTGTGGGCGGTGTGGGCCTGGCCGGTGGATTCGTCGGACATCTGCTCGACGTTGCCGTGGTCGGCCGTGATCAATGCTTCGCCGCCGACCTTTTCCAGGGCTTCGACGATGCGGCCGACGCAGGTGTCCAGGCATTCCACGGCCTTGACCGCCGCCTCGAACACACCGCTGTGGCCGACCATGTCGCCGTTGGCGTAGTTGACCACGATCACGTCGTAACGCTGGTTTTCAATGGCGTCGACAATGCGGTCGGTCACTTCCGGTGCGCTCATCTCCGGTTGCAGGTCGTAGGTGGCGACTTTCGGCGATGGGATCAGGATGCGTTCTTCGCCCGGGAAAGGCTCTTCACGGCCGCCGGAGAAAAAGAACGTCACGTGGGCGTACTTTTCGGTCTCCGCGATGCGCAGTTGGGTCTTGCCGTTTTTCGCCAGGTAGTCCCCCAGCACGTTTTCCAGGCTGCCGGCGGCAAAGGCCGAAGGCGCGGGAATGCTGGCGGCGTATTGGGTCAGCATGACGAAACCGGCCAGCTTTGGCTGACGGGCGCGCTCGAACTCCTTGAAATCGTCTTCGACGAATACGCGGGTCAGTTCGCGGGCGCGGTCGGCACGGAAGTTCATGAACACCACCGCGTCGCCGTCTTCGACTTTCACCGGCTCGCCAATGGTGGTGGCCTTGACGAATTCATCGCTTTCGCCGCGTTCGTAGGCGGCTTGCAGGCCTTCCTGGGCGGTGGCGGCGTTGAATTCGGCGCTGCCGTCGACGATCAGGTTGTAGGCCTGGGCCACGCGATCCCAGCGGTTGTCACGGTCCATGGCGAAGTAGCGGCCGACGAGGCTGGCGATGCGCCCCTTGCCGAGGGCCTGGAACGTTGCGTCCAGCAGCTCGATCGACGACGTGGCGCTTTTCGGCGGGGTGTCGCGGCCATCGAGGAACGCGTGCAGGTAGATCTTCTCGGCGCCGCGCTTGGCAGCCAGCTCGGCCATGGCGATCAGGTGGTCCTGGTGGCTGTGCACGCCACCGTCGGACAGCAGGCCCATGAAGTGCACGGCCTTGCCGGCGGCCACGGCTTTATCCACGGCGGCGCAGATGGTCGGGTTTTCGAAGAACTTGCCGTCGCGGATCGATTTGGTCACGCGGGTGAAGTCCTGGTACACCACGCGGCCTGCGCCGAGGTTCATGTGGCCGACTTCGGAGTTGCCCATCTGCCCGTCCGGCAGGCCGACGTCCATGCCGCTGCCGGAGATCAGGCCGTTGGGCACGGTGGCCCACAGGCGGTCCAGCACAGGCTTGTTGGCCGAATACACGGCGTTGGATTCGTGGCTGTCACTGTGACCGAAGCCGTCGAGAATCATCAGGACCAAAGGTTTAGGCGTGGTAGTCATGGAATCCACTCGTGGCGGGTTAAAAGAAGACGATGGAAAAGGGACGGGCAGTTTAAAGGTAAGTTCCGGCGGCGTCACCGCCGGGCGGGGTTTGGCCGGCCTTGCGTGCTGTGTATACTGGCCGACATTTTAACGCCCTGGAACCTCCTTCGATGGTTGCTCACCTGATTCAATTTGCCACTAACCACTACATTCTCGTCGGTATCTTCGTCGTGCTGCTGGCGCTGCTGGTCGCCCACACGATGCAGGGCGGCGGTCGCAGCCTGAGCACTGGGGAGCTGACCGCACTGGTCAACAAGGATGCCGGCCTGGTGGTGGACATCCGCCCGAGCAAGGATTACGCCGCCGGTCACATTGTCGGGGCGGTGAACATTCCTCAGGACAAACTGATGGCGCGGATCGGCGAGCTGGAAAAACACAAGGCCAAGACACTGATCCTGGTGGACGCCCAAGGCCAGCACGCCGGCACCCACGCCCGCGAGTTGATGAAGTCCGGTTTTACCGCCGCCAAGCTGTCCGGCGGCGTTGCCAGCTGGAAAGCCGACAACCTGCCCCTGGTGAAGTGAAATGTCCCACGTTGTTGTCTATTCCAGCGATTACTGCCCCTATTGCTCCAGAGCCAAGTTCCTGCTCCAGAACAAAGGCGTGGCCTTCGAAGAGATCAAGGTCGACGGCAAGCCGCAACTGCGCGCCGAAATGACCCAGAAGGCCGGGCGTACGTCCGTGCCGCAGATCTGGATCGGCAGCACCCACGTGGGCGGTTGCGATGATCTGTTCGCCCTGGAGCGCGCCGGCAAGCTCGACGCGCTGCTCAAGGCCTGAATTCCCACTAAAGAACCTGAAAGTAAGAAGGATCTGCGATGACTGACCAACAGAACACAGCTGCCAGCGAAGAAGAAGCCGCACCGCAATTCTCCTTGCAGCGCATTTATGTACGTGACCTGTCCTTCGAAGCCCCGAAAAGCCCGGCGATCTTTCGCCAGCAGTGGGAGCCGAGCGTAGGCCTGGACCTGAACACCCGTCAGAAAGCCCTGGAAGATGACTTCCACGAAGTGGTGCTGACCCTGTCGGTCACCGTCAAGAACGGTGACGAAGTGGCGTTCATCGCCGAAGTGCAGCAGGCCGGTATCTTCCTGATCAAGAACCTGGATGCCCCTTCGATGAGCCACACCCTGGGCGCGTTCTGCCCGAACATCCTGTTCCCTTACGCCCGGGAAACTCTGGACAGCCTGGTGACCCGCGGCTCGTTCCCGGCCCTGATGCTGGCACCGGTGAACTTCGATGCCCTGTATGCGCAAGAACTGCAGCGCATGCAGCAAGAAGGCGGCGCGACCGTTCAGTAATCCGGTCTGGCGTTGACGCAAGTCCAATGTGGGAGCGGGCTTGCTCGCGAATAGGGAGTGCCAGTTGACATCGATGTCGCCTGACACACCGCTTTCGCGAGCAAGCCCGCTCCCACATTTGTTATGAGGTGTTATTGAAAGCCGTTCTGCCGCCACGCCTCATAAACCGCCACCGCCACGGTATTGGACAGGTTCAGGCTGCGGCAGCCTTCGCGCATTGGCAGGCGCAGCCGCTGTTCGGCGGGCAGGGCGTCCAGTACGTCGGCCGGCAGGCCACGGCTTTCCGGGCCGAACAGGAATGCATCGCCGGCGACGAAGCTGGCGTCATGGAACGGCCGCGAACCCTTGGTGGTAAAGGCGAACAGGCGCGGATGCCCGAGGCTTTCCAGACAACTGGCGAGGTCGGCGTGACGCTGCAAGGTGGCATACTCGTGGTAGTCAAGGCCGGCGCGGCGCAGGCGCTTGTCGTCCATGTCGAAGCCCAGCGGTTCGATCAAATGCAGGTGGCAGCCGCTGTTGGCGCACAGCCTGATGACGTTGCCGGTATTCGGCGGAATTTCCGGTTGAAAAAGGATGACGTGAAACATGCACGGCTCCGCAGATAAAGATGAGCGGCATTCTACGCCGCAAACCGACCGACGTTCGAAGCTAATGCCTCGGGTGATGGGCTCTTTGGCGATCTTCGGCATGATGGTCGGGCTGATGATCGGGCGCCTGACCACGCCCGAGCCGAGCGCGTTGCAACAGATTGAGGTGACAGATGGAACGCTGGTGGCCTGGTTCAACAATGAACCCAAGCTCCATGGCGAAATTGTCGACGGCTCAGTGGCGCTGCTGTTCCAAGCAGAAGGCCAGCCGCAGAAGGGCCAGCTCAAGCTCAACGGCAAGGACGTGAACTGGCGGGTGCGTTTGAGTGACGAGGGGTTGTTGCTGACGCTGGTGGCGGCGCGTCCATTGCGCGGGGCGTGGACCGGCAGCGAGGTGGATGATCGCTGGCGGCTGGAGGTCCGTCTCCAGGAGCAATAAAAGAGGGAATCCCCGGCCTGCCTGTACCAAGGACCCCAAAACGGGAGGGCTCGCGCTAAGCGCATGGCCCTGGGTGTAAAGAAGGGAAACCTTGACCTGCCTGTATCAAGGCCCCCAAAACAGTGGGCTCGCTGAGCCCGGTATAAAATGGGGATTCCCCGGCCTGCCTGTACCAAGGTCCCCGAAACTGGGTAGTGATCTAGCTATTGCAGGGGGCGTGCCAGTTTTAAATTATTTGTCACAAAAACGCTTTCTGTGACGCAAAAGCCCCGTATTTCGGGGCTTTTGCTTTATACAGGCTGGATTTTCGGGTTGGATCGAGGGGTTCAGGTTCGCCAGATGTGCGCACTTGCGGTTCACGGTGCATTGGCGCGGTGCACATGTACCGGGTTCCGGCCAGGGTGCCCCTATTGCGGTCGACGCAGTTTTATTGTGGGAGCGGGCTTGCTCGCGAAGGCGGCGTGTCAGTTCACATCAAAGTCAACTGATACACCGCCTTCGCGAGCAAGCCCGCTCCCACAGTTACGCGCCAAGACCAAGCCATGTGTTCAGCGAAGAACTAAGGCCTTTCAGCCCTCATCCCCGTCATCATCATCCCCACCATCGACCTTCATCCCCAATTCCTTGATCTTGCGGGTCAAGGTATTGCGGCCCCAGCCCAGCAGGACAGCAGCGTCGCGGCGGCGACCGGCGGTGTGCTTGAGGGCGGTTTCGATCATGATCCGCTCGAAGGCCGGTACCGCGCTGTCCAACAGGCTCGACTGACCGCGGGCCAGGGCCTGGTCGGCCCACTGGCGCAGGGCTTGCTCCCAGTTGGTCACGGGGGCCGAATCCTGGGGCAGGCTCAGCAGTTCCGGCGGCAGGTCGCTGATGTGCACTTCGCGACCCGAAGCCATCACTGTGATCCAGCGGCAGGTGTTCTCCAACTGGCGCACGTTGCCTGGCCACGGCAGGTTCTTGAGGTATTCCTCGGTTTCGCTCTTGAGCAGCTTGGGCTCGACCGCCAGTTCCTGGGCCGCGCGGCTGAGGAAGTGCCGGGCCAGGGTCGGGATGTCTTCGCGACGATCCGCCAGGCGCGGAATATGAATACGGATGACGTTCAGGCGGTGGAACAAGTCCTCACGGAATTTGCCGGCGTGAACCAGGGTTTCTAGGTTCTGGTGGGTCGCGGCGATGATGCGCACGTCCACCTTGACCGGTGTATGGCCGCCGACCCGATAGAACTCACCATCGGCCAGCACGCGCAGCAAGCGGGTCTGGGTGTCGGCCGGCATGTCGCCGATTTCATCGAGGAACAACGTGCCGCCGTCGGCTTGCTCGAAGCGCCCGCGCCGCAGGTTGGCCGCGCCGGTGAAGGCGCCTTTTTCGTGGCCGAATAGCTCGGACTCCATCAAGTCCTTGGGAATCGCCGCCATGTTCAGCGCGATGAACGGCGACGCCGCCCGTGGGCTGTGGCGGTGCAGGGCGTGGGCCACCAGTTCCTTGCCGGTGCCCGACTCGCCGTTGATCAGCACAGTGATGTTGGAGTGGCTCAAGCGCCCGATGGCGCGAAACACTTCCTGCATCGCCGGCGCTTCGCCGATGATTTCCGGGGTGCGGGCCAGGGCCGGCACCTCTTCCATGCCTTGTTGTTCCTGGGCGTGCTGGTTGGCGCGCTTGACCAGCGATACGGCTTCGTCGACGTCAAATGGCTTGGGCAGGTATTCAAAAGCGCCGCCCTGATAGGACGCCACGGCGCTGTCCAGGTCGGAATGGGCGGTCATGATGATCACCGGCAGCCGCGGATGCTGCTCGCGAATCCGCGCCAACAGGTCCAGGCCGCTGGCCCCGGGCATGCGGATGTCGGAGATGATGACGTCCGGTTGCTGACGCGCCAGGCGACTCATCACCCCATCGGCGCTGTCGAAGCTCTGGGTGGTCATGCCTTCCTGTTGCAAGGCTTTTTCCAGGACCCAACGGATAGAACGGTCGTCATCGACGATCCACACGGTTTCACTACGGCTCATGTCGATGTGGCTCCTTGTTCCAGTGGCAGGAAGATCGAGAAAGTGGTGTGGCCGGGGTGGCTCTCACATTCGATCAAGCCCTGATGCTGACTGATGATGTTCTGGGTAATGGCCAGGCCCAGCCCGGTACCGTCCGGACGGCCGCTGACCATGGGAAAAAAGATGGTTTCCTGCAGTTCGGCAGGGATGCCTGGACCGTTGTCGATGATTTCGATCTTGGTCACCAGGCGATGGCGCACGTGGCCGATGGTGAACTGGCGCATGGCACGGGTGCGCAGGCTGATGCGACCCAGGCGCAGTTCATTCTGGCTGCTGATGGCCTGCATCGCGTTGCGCACGATGTTCAGTACCGCCTGGATCATCTGCTCGCGGTCGATCAGGACGTCGGGAATGCTCGGGTCATAGTCGCGCACCAAAGTGATGCAACCCTGGCTTTCCGCTTCCACCAGGCTGCTGACGCGCTCCAGCACTTCATGGACGTTGCACATCGCCAGGGACGGCAGTTTGTTCGAGCCGAGCATGCGGTCCACCAGGTTCCGCAGGCGGTCGGCTTCCTCGATGATGACGTTGGTGTAGTCCTTGAGGCTTTCTTCCGGCAGTTCCCGGGCAAGCAACTGTGCCGCGCCACGTATTCCGCCGAGAGGGTTCTTGATCTCGTGGGCCAGGCCGCGTACCAGCATCTTGCTGGTTTCCTGCTTGGATAGCTGGGCCTCTTCCTTGGTGATGCGCAGCAGCCGATCACGGGGATGGACCTCCAGCAGCAACAGGGTCGCGCCGTTGTTCAGGATCGGCGTGACCGCGTAATCCACGGTCAGGGTCTGGCCGGTCAGGGCGGTGAGCATCGCCTCGCGCTTGGTGAACGGGTGCGCCTGCTCCACCGCTTGGCGCAGGGAATTGAGCGCTTCGGTGGATTCGGTGAACAACTCGCTGATGAACTGCCCGTGGCTGCGCTGGCCGCTGACGGCCAGGAGCATCTCCGCCGCCGGGTTCATGTACTCGAGGCGCAGTTCGGCGTCGAGCAGGATGGTCGCGGTGGTGAGGTTGTCGAGCAGCAAGCGGTGTAGTGCGTCGCTAATGGTCATCAGGACCTCTTTTGGAGCGTAGCAACTCGGGAACGGTCCCAAATTGCGCGCGCGATTAATGCGCTGTCACAAGGAAAATGCAAAAACCAAACCAAGGCTCCGAAAAGAAGCGTTTAGAGCCTCAAAAGGGTGTTTTTCGGTCGCTTGCGTGGCGTTCTGCCAGCTTTTACGGGTACTTTCGAACCAAAATGGGTTTTTGGACTGAGTAGCGTGCAAGCTATTGCACCAATATAGTGCGATAGCCTGGGCGGTGTTAAAAAAACGGCAAGATGCTGCTTTTTTCTTCTTCAGGTTTTTCGGCGAGGGGGCACTCGGGGCGTTGGCCGTAATCGGTCATGGCACAGGGCCTGATGCGGCGCTTCTGCGCCAGGGACATGCGCTGCATGTGGAAGGGCTGATTGGCGGTGCGTTCGACGATACGGTCCTGCTCGTCGAGGATTTCGACCGCCAGGTGATGGGTGCCTCGATCGATGTCGCTCAAGGCAAATACCGGGCTCGGCCCCGGCGCGCCCGTTGCTTTGCCGTCGAGCAACAGACGGTAGCGATGGCCTTTTTTCAGGCCCGGTTCGCTGGTGACACTGACGATCAATTCGCCTGCGGTGCTGCGTATCGTCGCGTCCGGCTCGGGAATCAACAGCCTGAGCATTTCGTAATGGAACAACGGTTCGGGCCGGGCTTCGGTCGTGGGCGCCGAGGTTGTACCCGTGGGCGGCGCCGGCATCCGGTTGCCGGGTGGCAGTTGGACTTTCTTTGCGTTGCCGGGGCGCGGCTGATCGGTGAACACCCGATTGCCCTGGGCATCGATGTAGGTGTAGACCTGCGCCACGCCGGGCATCGCCGCCAGTGCCAGGCCCAGCGCGAGCAGCCAGCGGATCATGGCTGGTGCACCCGTTGCACGGTGAAGGTGATGGTTTCGCTTTGCTGCACGAGGTTGTCGCCGTCGATGACTTGAACCGCCAGGCTGTGCTCGCCCCGATCGATGTTCACCAATTGCAGGCGCGGCACGTTGCTCGCTTGGCCGTAGGGCTGGCCGTCCAGCAGCAAACGGAACAGATGCGGGCTGCGCAGGCGCGGTTGAGCGTGTACGCCAACGGTGAAGGTGCCGTTGTTGGCGCGCAGGGCCTCGTCGGTGGGGATGTCGGTCAGTTCCAGGATTTCGTAGGCGTCGCGCGGCTTTTCGCTGTTGGCGGGAGGCGTCGGTGTGCCCGGGCTGGCCGGAGACTGGCGTTCGATGCTGTTGAGCGGCGGCAATTCCACCGTCTGGGCCGGGACGCCTTGGGGCGGCTGGTTGCTGTAGGCGGTATTGCCTTCGGCGTCGATGTACTTGTAGATCTGCGCGGCGGCGGGCAGTGCCAGCAGCGACAACAGGATGATTGAAAAACCGCGCCCCATAAAATCGACCGAAAACTGAAAGTGTTGAGTTGCAGCATAGGTCAGGGAGGGGCATTGGCCCAAGTTGTTGCACGCAACGCCTGTGGGAGCGGGCTTGCTCGCGAAAGCGGTGTGTCAGCCGGCATAAATATTGGCTGACACGCCGTCTTCGCGAGCAAGCCCGCTCCCACAGGGGGAGGGGTGTTGTCTTAGGCTTTTGTGGAGATACACAGCTCTGCGGTTGCTCGGATCAGGGCGAGCCGGTGCACCGGGTGCTGCTTGTCGTGGTGGGTGGCACGGGCCAGCCATTGCGGGCACTGCGGATCGGTGCGGTAGGGGGCGAAGTCGGCCAGTTGTTGCAGCAGGCGCTTTTGCAGGCGGTCGAGCTGCGGGCGGATCTGCCCCACCAGGTCCGGGCGCGGGAGGTCCGGGGCCTTGCCGTCCAGGGCCCAGTCGGACAAGTTGATGTACTGCACCATTTTGTTGGCTTCTATCTGGGCGGCAAAAAACGCTTCCACGGTTTCGCTGCTCAGCTTGTAGGCCGGTGCCTGGGCGACGGCGGCGGCAATGACTTCACGCTCGCGCTGTCGGTCCTCTACGGGTTTGCCACTGTCCCATTTACTCAGCGCCACTTGATCGGCGATGGCCAGGCGTTCGCCAATGGCGTTAAGCAACGGGGTCAGGGCTTCTGGGGCGGGAGTCGAGGCGGCTCCGGCGGTGGAGGCCAGCAGCGCGGCAGACAGGGCAAGGCAGAGCTTGAAGCGCAAAGTCATGGGCAGTCTCGTCTTCTAGGGGGAGCGACGGGGCATCATGCACGTAACCGGCGCCCATAAAAAAGGCCTCCCGAAGGAGGCCTTTCTTTATTTCACGCCGTACGTGGCGGCGCTACCGGATCAGCAGCTGTAGTACAGCTCATATTCCAGTGGGTGTACGAAGGTGCGAACCTTGATTTCTTCTTCGCTTTTCAGCGCGATGTAAGCGTCGATGAAGTCATCGCTGAATACGCCGCCTTTGGTCAGGAACGCACGGCCCTTGTCCAGCTCTTCCAGGGCTTCTTTCAGGCTGCCACATACCTGTGGGATTTCCTTGGCCTCTTCAGGCGGCAGGTCATACAGGTTTTTGTCCGCGGCATCGCCAGGGTGGATCTTGTTCTGGATACCGTCCAGACCGGCCATCATCAGTGCAGCGAAGGCCAGGTACGGGTTGGCAGCCGGATCCGGGAAGCGTGCTTCGATACGGCGGGCTTTAGGGCTGTTCACGTAAGGAATACGGATCGAGGCGGAACGGTTGCGAGCCGAGTAGGCCAGCATGACCGGGGCTTCGAAGCCTGGTACCAGACGCTTGTAGGAGTTGGTCGACGGGTTGGTGAAGCCGTTCAGGGCCTTACCGTGCTTGATGATACCGCCGATGAAGTACAGGGCAGTGTCCGACAGACCAGCATAGCCTTCGCCTGCGAAGGTGTTCTTGCCGTCCTTGGAGATCGACATGTGAACGTGCATGCCCGAACCGTTGTCGCCGTACAGGGGCTTCGGCATGAAGGTCGCGGTGCGGCCGTAAGCGTCAGCAACGTTGTGTACGCAGTACTTCAGGGTCTGGACTTCGTCAGCCTTCTTGACCAGCGTGTTGAATTTCACGCCGATTTCGTTCTGGCCGGCAGTCGCCACTTCGTGGTGGTGAACTTCGACGGTCTGGCCCATCTCTTCCAGTGCGTTGCACATGGAGGTACGGATTTCGTGGTCGTGGTCGAACGGTGGAACCGGGAAGTAGCCGCCTTTGATGCCTGGACGGTGGCCTTTGTTGCCGCCTTCCACGTCCTGGTCGGACATCCACGAACCTTGTTCGGAGAAGATCTTGAACATGGAACCGGAGATATCGGACTTGAACTTGACCGAGTCGAAGATGAAGAACTCAGGCTCAGGGCCGAAGAAAGCGGTGTCGCCGATGCCGGTGGACTTCAGGTATTCCTCGGCGCGGTGGGCGATGGCGCGTGGGTCGCGGTCATAGCCTTGCATGGTCGAAGGTTCGATGATGTCGCAGACCAGGATCAGGGTCGGCTCTTCGGTGAACGGGTCCAGGACGGCGGTTTCGTCGTCCGGCATCAGGATCATGTCGGAGGCTTCGATGCCTTTCCAGCCAGAGATGGAGGAGCCGTCGAACATTTTCCCGATTTCAAAGAATTCGTCGTCCAGCGCATCACGGGCCGGCATGGTCACGTGATGTTGAGTACCTTTGGTGTCAGTGAAGCGCAGATCAATCCACTTGACGTCATGATCTTTGATGAGTTGAACCGACTTCGACATATGTCCTCCGGGTGGCTTCGGGCGGGTAGTGGAGTGCCCTTAGATATGGGTGATGCCGGCGCGAATACTCTGCCAAGGCAACCTGCCTCACAAGGGAGCAAATTGCATGCCAGTGCCCCAGCATGGGTTTTTTGCACCAAATCCACGCTTTTAAAGGCGTAAATCAAAGATTGTCAGACAATAACGCACTGCAATGTGGCGCCGTCAATCGATAATGACCTGTTTTGGTGCGCGCAAAACCATCTGCACATTAACTGGTTAAACCTTGAGCAATTTCCGCTATAATCCGCGCCCCCCTTTTTCGGCTGGCCGTTCGCGCGCTGTTTTCATGAAACTAATCGTAAAAGTCTTCCCCGAGATCACCATCAAGAGCCGCCCGGTACGGATGCGTTTCATCCGCCAGTTGGCCAAGAACATCCGTGCCGTGCTCCGAGACCTGGATCCGGCCGTGGTGGTGAATGGCGTGTGGGACAACCTCGAACTGGAAACCCGTGTCAGCGAACCCAAGCTGCTGAAGGAAATGACCGAGCGCCTGAGCTGCATGCCGGGCATCGCGCATTTTTTGCAAGTCGATGAATACCCGCTGGGGGATTTCGACGACATCCTCGCCAAGTGCATGCTTCATTATGGTGATGCACTGGCCGGCAAGATCTTTTCGGTGCGTTGCAAGCGCGCCGGCAAGCACCCGTTCAGTTCGATGGATGTGGAGAAGTTCGTCGGCAGCCAGTTGCGCCGGCAATGTGGCGCGGCCGGTATTTCGTTGAAAGACCCGGAAATCGAAGTGCGCATCGAAATTCGCGACCAGCGGCTGTTCGTGATCCACAGCCAGCACAACAGCATCGGCGGTTATCCGCTGGGTTCGCTGGAGCAGACCCTGGTGCTGATGTCCGGTGGCTTCGACTCCACGGTGGCCGCCTACCAGATCATGCGTCGCGGGTTGATGAGCCATTTCTGCTTCTTCAACCTCGGTGGGCGTGCCCATGAACTGGGCGTGATGGAGGTGGCGCACTTCATCTGGAAGAAGTACGGCAGCTCCCAACGCGTGTTATTTGTGAGTGTGCCGTTCGAGGAAGTCCTGGGCGAGATTCTCGGCAAAGTCGATAACAGTCATATGGGCGTCATTTTGAAGCGTATGATGTTGCGCGCCGCTTCACGAATTGCCGACCGCCTGCAAATCGATGCGCTGGTGACCGGCGAGGCGATCTCCCAGGTGTCGAGCCAGACGTTGCCGAACCTGTCGGTGATCGACTGCGTGACCGAGAAGCTGGTCTTGCGTCCACTGATCGCCAGCCACAAGCAGGACATCATCGACCAGGCCAACGAAATCGGCACCGCCGAGTTTGCCCGGCACATGCCGGAATACTGTGGCGTCATCTCGGTCAATCCGAAGACGGCGGCCAAGCGCGGGCGGGTGGAGCACGAAGAGAAAGAATTCGACATGGCGGTGCTCGAGCGAGCGCTCGAAAACGCCAGGCTGGTGCCGATCGATCGCGTCATCGACGAATTGGGCCAGGACATCAAGATTGAAGAAGTCGGCGAAGCGCTGGCCGGTCAGATCATCATCGACATCCGCCACCCGGATGACGCTGAAGACGACCCGCTGAGTGTCGCCGGCATCGAGGTAAAAACGATGCCGTTCTATGCCGTGAACGCGCGTTTCAAGGAACTGGACCCTACTCGCCAGTACCTGCTGTATTGCGACAAAGGCGTGATGAGTCGCCTGCATGCCCACCATTTGCTCAGTGAGGGGCATGCCAATGTGCGCGTTTATCGACCGAGCTAAGTGCCCGGGGCTGTTTGCCTGTGGCCTGCGTCACCGGCCCCCCGACGCCGCCGACAGGCTGTAACGGCTTTGTCGGACTCAACGTAAATCGCTGCCACGACCTGTCAGCACACCGAATCCTCTGATCGAGATACACAAGTGATCGAAAATCTACGCAACATCGCCATCATTGCTCACGTTGACCATGGTAAGACCACCCTGGTAGACAAACTCTTGCGTCAATCCGGCACCCTGGAGCGCAACGAGCTCAACGACGAGCGCGTGATGGACTCCAACGACCAGGAAAAAGAGCGCGGTATTACCATCCTGGCGAAAAACACCGCCATCAACTGGAACGGCTACCACATCAACATCGTGGACACCCCGGGCCACGCCGACTTCGGTGGTGAAGTAGAGCGCGTGATGTCGATGGTCGACTCCGTGCTGCTGCTGGTTGACGCTCAAGACGGCCCTATGCCGCAAACCCGTTTCGTGACCAAGAAGGCCTTCGAAGCCGGCCTGCGTCCGATCGTGGTCATCAACAAGGTCGACCGTCCAGGCGCGCGTCCGGACTGGGTTCTGGACCAGATCTTCGACCTGTTCGACAACCTGGGTGCCACCGAAGAACAGCTGGACTTCAAAGTCGTCTACGCCTCGGCCCTGAACGGCATTGCCGGTCTGGACCACACCGCCATGGCTGAAGACATGACCCCGCTGTACCAGTCGATCGTCGACGACGTACCGGCGCCGAAAGTCGACCGTGACGGTCCGTTCCAGATGCAGATCTCGGCACTGGACTACAACAGCTTCCTGGGTGTGATCGGCGTTGGTCGTATCGCCCGTGGTCGCATCAAGCCGAACACCCCGGTGGTTGCCATCGACGCCGACGGCAAGAAGCGTAACGGTCGTATCCTCAAGCTGATGGGGCACCACGGCCTGCACCGCATCGACGTCGAAGAAGCAGCGGCCGGCGACATCGTCTGCATCAGCGGCTTCGAGCAACTGTTCATCTCCGACACCCTGTGCGACCCACTGAACGTCGAAGCGATGAAGCCGTTGACCGTCGACGAGCCAACCGTTTCCATGACCTTCCAGGTCAACGACTCGCCATTCTGTGGTAAAGAAGGCAAGTTCGTGACCAGCCGTAACATCAAGGAACGCCTGGACAAAGAGCTGCTCTACAACGTTGCCCTGCGCGTTGAAGAAGGCGACTCAGCCGACAAGTTCAAGGTTTCCGGCCGTGGTGAGCTGCACCTCTCGGTACTGATCGAAACCATGCGTCGCGAAGGCTTCGAAATGGGCGTGGGTCGTCCTGAAGTGATCATCCGCATGGTTGATGGCGTCAAGCACGAACCGTACGAAAACGTGACCATCGACCTGCCGGAAGAATCCCAGGGCGCGATCATGGAGCAAATGGGCTTGCGTAAAGGCGACCTGACCAACATGGTTCCGGATGGCAAGGGCCGTGTGCGCCTTGAGTACAACATCCCGGCCCGTGGCCTGATCGGTTTCCGTAACGAGTTCCTGACCCTGACCTCCGGTGGCGGCATCCTGACCTCGATCTTCGATCGTTACGACGTGATGAAGTCCGGCGACATGTCCGGCCGTCAGAACGGCGTGCTGGTATCGGTTGCGACCGGCAAGGCCCTGACCTACTCGCTGGAAACCCTGCAAGCGCGCGGCAAGCTGTTCGTCGAGCACGGCCAGGATATCTACGAAGGTCAAATCGTCGGCCTGAACAGCCGCGACAACGACCTGGGCGTGAACCCGACCAAAGGCAAGAAGCTCGACAACATGCGTGCTTCGGGCAAGGACGAAACCATCGCCCTGGTTCCGCCGGTCAAGTTCACCCTGGAGCAAGCGCTGGAGTTCGTACAGGAAGACGAATTGTGCGAAGTGACGCCTAAGTCGATTCGCCTGCGTAAGAAAATCCTTGGCGAAAGCGAGCGTACCCGCGCTGCCAAGAAAAGCGGCAACTGAGTTTCGACTTAGTTAGCGGCTGAAAAAAAACGCCCCTGATTGTGAGATCAGGGGCGTTTTTTTATGCCTGGGATTTGTGCGGTGCTTGTCAGGGCCCCATCGCGAGCAAGCCCGCTCCCACAATGGATTTTCAGTGGACACAGACTTTGTGTCCGACATAGTTCCACTGTGGGAGCGGGCTTGCTCGCGAAGGCGATCGGCCAAACGCCGCAGAAACTAGCAGCCGATCAGAATTTGTCCAACGTCTGCGGATTCCGCTCGCGCTCCACTTCCTTGGGCTTGTAGGCACAATACCCCGGCCGTGGCCCAATCCGCGGATGGTTGCGACAGGTGTCCGGGCGCTTCTCGTAAATGGTGCACAACCGGCTCTTGCGGTCCAGATAAAGGCAATCGTTGTTGCTCATGCGCTGGAGCGTGAAGATTTCCGACTTCTGGTTGTAGCGCTCGACGATCCCTTCCTTTTGCAGGCGCTTGGCAATGTTCTTCGGCGGGTCGCCCAGTTCGAACTCATCGACGATGCCGATGCGGATCAGGTCCTTGATCTTGGCTTCCACTGGCAGTGTGCAGCAGCTCGACACGCAGGAACCGCACATCGGGGCGGAGTACTTGGCCCAGGTATCGAGTCGGTCGATCTCCGCGGCGGCGATCAGGTTGGGCTTCATCATCACGGTTTACCAGCATGCATCAGGGCGCGCGATCATACCGGGACTGGTGAAATTTTGAACGACCATCTGCCGGTTTTTTTTCATTCGGGACAAACCGCTCCCGGACCGGCACGGCCCCTGCATTCATTCGCTTATCCGGCAATTCTCTGACGACGATTCTCCGTCACAGGGAAAAACCACCGAACCAGAGCCTGTGCCGTCTGTCAGACCGACTAGGCTCAGACAATTCCATGCTCGTTCGAGGTCTCATCAATGACTCAAGAACCACTTGTTCGCGAAGCTGAAGTCGCTGCATTTCGCGACGCTGTGTTGACCAAGCTCACTTACGCCGTCGGCAAGGACCCGGATCATGCGTTTGATCACGATTGGTTCGAAGCCATTGCCCTGGCCGCCCGCGACCACATGGTCGAACACTGGATGGACCACACGCGGCAGATCTACCGCAAGGGCCAGAAGCGCGTCTATTACCTCTCCCTGGAATTCCTCATCGGCCGCTTGCTCTACGACAGCCTGAGCAACCTCGGCCTGCTGGACACTGCGCGCGAGGCCCTGACCGAGCTGGGCGTGGACCTGGAGCGCATCCGCCTGCTCGAACCCGATGCGGCGCTGGGCAACGGTGGCCTTGGTCGCTTGGCGGCGTGCTTCATGGAAAGCATGTCCACACTGGGCATCGCCGGCCATGGCTACGGCATTCGCTATGAGCACGGCTTGTTCCGCCAGGCGATCGTCGACGGCTGGCAGCAGGAGCAGACCGAGCATTGGCTGGACTTCGGCAACCCCTGGGAGTTCGAGCGGCCAGAGGTGGTCTACCCGATCGGCTTTGGAGGCAGCGTCGAGACCGTGACCGATGACGCCGGCAAGACCCGACAAGTCTGGTCCCCGGCTGAAACCGTGCGGGCCATCGCCTACGACACGCCGGTGGTGGGTTGGCGCGGTGCCAGCGTCAACACCCTGCGGTTGTGGCGCGCCCGGGCCATGGAAGACCTGCATCTGGAACGCTTCAATGCTGGTGACCACTTGGGCGCGGTGGCGGAAGTGGCCCGGGCCGAAAGTATTTCCCGTGTGCTCTATCCGGCCGACAGCACCGAAGCCGGCCAGGAACTGCGCCTGCGCCAGGAGTATTTCTTTGTCGCCGCTTCGTTGCAGGACTTGCTGCGCCGCCATCGCAACATGCACACCTCGGTGCTGACCCTGGGCGATCACGCGGCGATCCAGCTCAACGACACGCACCCGTCCATCGCCGTGGCCGAGCTGATGCGGCAACTGGTGGATGTCTATGACGTGGCCTGGGATGCGGCCTGGCAGATCACCCAGGACACGCTGTCCTACACCAACCACACACTGCTGCCCGAAGCCCTGGAGACCTGGCCGGTGGGGCTGATGGAGCGCATGTTGCCCCGGCACATGCAGATCATCTACCTGATCAACGCCCAGCACATCGATTCGCTGCGGGCCAAAGGCGTGCACGATTTCGACGTGCTGCGCTCGGTTTCGCTGATCGAAGAGGACAACGGCCGCCGGGTGCGCATGGGTAACCTGGCGTTCCTTGGTTCCCACAGCGTCAACGGCGTGTCCGGGTTGCACACCCAACTGATGCGCAGCACGGTGTTCTCCGAGCTGCACAAGCTCTATCCGGATCGGATCAACAACAAGACCAACGGCATCACCTTCCGCCGCTGGTTGTTTCAGGCCAACGCCGAATTGACCTCGATGATGGTCGACGCCCTCGGCCCGAGCGTGCTCGACAATCCCGAGGAGCGCCTGATCGAACTGGAACCGTTTGCCGACAAGCCGGCGTTTCGCAAGCAGTTCGCCGAGCAGCGCCTGCACAGCAAGAAAGCCCTGGCTTACCTGATCCACGAACGACTGGGCATTGCCGTGAACCCGGCGGCGATGTTCGACGTGCAGGTCAAGCGGATCCACGAATACAAGCGCCAGTTGCTCAACCTGATGCACACCGTGGCGTTGTACCAGGCGATTCGCGCCGAGCCGGAAGTGGACTGGGTGCCACGGGTGAAGATTTTCGCCGGCAAGGCCGCCGCCAGTTACCACCAGGCCAAGCTGATCATCAAGTTGACCAACGACATCGCCCGGGTGGTGAACAACGACCCGACCGTGCGTGGTTTGCTCAAAGTGGTGTTCCTGCCCAACTACAACGTCAGCCTGGCCGAAAGCATCATTCCGGCGGCGGACCTGTCTGAGCAGATTTCCACGGCCGGTTTCGAAGCGTCGGGCACCAGCAACATGAAGTTCGGCCTCAATGGCGCGCTGACCATCGGTACCATGGACGGCGCCAACGTGGAGATGCATGAGCGCGTCGGTGGCGAGCACATGTTCATTTTCGGCCTGACGGCTGAACAAGTGGAAGCGCGCAAGCAAAACGGTGAGTTCAGCGCTGCGCCGGACATCGCCGCCTCCCATCGCCTGAACGATGTATTGCAGGCGATTCGCGGCGGGGTGTTCTCGCCGGATGATCCGATGCGCTACGCCGGCCTTGTCGACTCGCTGGTGGACTACGACCGCTTCCTGGTCTGTGCCGATTTCGACTCGTACTGGAACGCCCAGGCCAAGGTCGAAGAGCGTTGGCACGACGACAAGCAGTGGTGGCGTTCGGCGGTGCTCAACACCGCGCGCATGGGCTGGTTCTCCTCGGACCGGACCATCCGTGAATACGCCACCGATATCTGGAAAGCCCTGGAGTAGCATTTGCTGCAAGAAATGTGAGCGAAGCCCAACGGCGGTTGGGCTTCGTCGATATACTAAGCGCCAGTTTCGCCGGGCGGTGTGGCCGGACTCAGCAATTGGCAGCGCCAACATTCCAATGTGGGAGCGAGCTTGCTCGCGATAGCGGTGTATCAGTCAACCTTAAGGTGTCTGTCATGCCGCTATCGCGAGCAAGCCCGCTCCCACAGGGTTTGGGGGGGCACTAGACTGATCCAGGCATCGCATCACCCCGGTCATGCCCGCAACGGGCCGCTTAGGGATATCAACCATGCAATGGATCTTGACGTTGTTGGGCTTGGCACTCGGCTGGGTGGTGGACGAGTCGTTCGCCGATGCGCTGATAGGCGCGTTGGTGGGGCTTGGCATTGCCCAGGCGTTTCGATTGGGGCGCCTGGGTGTCCAGGCGGCCAAGCAACAGATCTTGTTGCAAGAGGCCCAGCAGAGCTTGCTCACGTTGGAGGCCCGCCTGGCGGTACTCGAACGCGGCAAGGTGGCCGAGCCGAGCGATCCGGCCCCCGCGCCCGAGATTGTCGTGCCCCAGGCCGCGAAGCCCGCAACGCGCACCGAACCGGAGCTCGTCTGGGAATTGCCGCCAGACCTCGAACCCGCTCCCGCGATGGCCACCCAGGCCAGCCAGCCGTTGCCCGATGACATTTGGAAACCCGCGCCAGAGCCGTCCAGTCGGCGTGCCGAGCGCGATTTTGCCCCTCTGCCTCTGGAGCCGATGGTGGCGGAGCCGGCGGCCCCACGTGGTCCGAATCTGTTCGACCGCGCCATCATCGGCGCGCGCAACTGGCTGTTCGGCGGCAATACGGTGCTACGGGTCGGCGTGGTCTTGTTGTTCCTCGGCCTGGCGTTCCTGCTGCGCTATGCCACCGAAGGCATGGTGGTGCCGATCGAGTTGCGTTACGCCGGCGTCGCGGCCAGTGCGCTGGGCCTGTTGGGCCTGGGCTGGTGGTTGCGCCAGCGCAACAACAGTTATGCGCTGATGCTCCAGGGCACCGGGATCGCCGTGTTGTACCTGACGGTGTTCGCCGCCATGCGCCTGCATCCGTTGCTCGACTCCAAGGCGGCCCTGGGCTTGCTGGTGGCGGTGACGGTGTTCTCGGCGATCCTGGCGGTTACCCAGAATGCCCTGGGCCTGGCTGCGGCGGCGGCCCTGGGCGGGTTTGCCGCGCCGATCCTGACCTCCACCGGCAGCGGCAACCACGTCGCGCTGTTCAGCTATTTCATCCTGCTCAATGCCGGCATCCTCGCGATAGCCTGGTTCAAGGCCTGGCGCCTGCTCAACCTGATCGGTTTCGTCGGCACCTTCGGCATCGGTTTTGCCTGGGGCCTGCGTTCCTATACGCCAGAACTGCTCTGGAGCACCGAGCCGTTCCTGATCCTGTTCTTCCTCATCTACCTGGCGATTGGTTTGCTGTTCACCCGCCGCAAGCTGCTGGAAATGAGCGATGCCCCCGAAGACGGCAGCCGCGACGCGTTGTTGCGCTGGTCGGCGCGCAAGGGCGATTACGTGGACGGCAGCATGCTGTTCGCCCCGCCGCTGGTGGGCTTCGGCTTGCAGTTCGCGTTGGTGCAGCACCTGGAGTTTGCCGCCGCCTTCAGCGCCCTGGCCCTGGGCATGATCTACATGGGCCTGGCGCGGCTATTGATGGGCGGCCGCGCCCTGCTGTTGGCGGAAACCTGCCTGGCCCTGGGGGTGATTTTTTCCAGCCTGGCAATCCCGTTGGGGCTCGACGCCCGTTGGACCGCCGCGGCCTGGGCCGTGGAGGGCGCGGGGATCTTCTGGCTGGGCCTGCGTCAGCAACGACCTTTCGCACGAGCCTTTGCTTTGCTGCTGCAATTGGGTTCGGCGCTGGCCTTCCTCAGCGAATTGCGATCTGGCGAAAGCAGCCTGCTCGACGGCTCACCGTTGGGGGCGTTGATGCTCGGCGGCGCTTTGCTGTTCACGTTCTACCAACTGCGCAAGGCAGCCCCTGAACACACGGCGGCTTGGGAGCGCCAAGGCCTGGCGGTGCTGGCGGTGCTGGGCTTGAGCTTCCTCTATCTGCTGGCACCGTTGTTCTTTTTCACCCACGGCACGGCCATCGCCTGGGCCCTGGCCGGATTGGCGACGTTGTTTGTCGGTCTACGCCTGCAATCGCGCAGCTTCCTGTTCACCGCGTTCGCGGTGCAATTGCTCGGCGGCGCACTGTTCCTGTTGCGCCTGCAAGGCGCCGAGGGCGATTCGGCGGCGGTGTTCAGCGCGGGCTGGAGCGGTTTGGTCAGTGCTTCTCTGATCGGTCTGGCATTGATCGGCGGCATGTTGCTGGCGGCGCGTGACGACATGGTGCGCAACGATGTCCGGTTGCTGCGCGGCTTGTCGGTGGTGCTGCTGGCGGGGCTGGTGCTGATCAATCTCGCGGTGCTGTTCGTCCTGCCCTGGCAAACCGCGAGCGGGGTGTGGGCGGCCAGCGGGCTGTTGATCATCTGGCTGAGCCTGTACCTGAAACAGCGCGTGAGCTTTGTCTTCGGTCTGCTGTTGCAACTGCTCGGCGGCGCGTCGTTCCTGATGGCGGGGCCAGCACTGTTGGGGCCGCTCAATGCCGAGGACCTGCGACCCCTGGCCCACAGCGGGTTCTGGACGCCGCTGGTCCTGGGGCTGGCAGCGCTGGTGGGCGCATGGCGCCTGCAACGGGCGCACGCGGCGCAGGAACTGGACGCCTTGAGCTTGCAGCGCCTGTCCGAGCTGTTGCTGATCTGGGGCGCGGGTTGGTGGGCGCTGGCGTGGGTCAGCGAAGTGCTGCGTTTTGCCCCGGCGAACCTGCAAGGCAGCTTGCTGTTGTTGGTCGCGGCCATCAGCGTGGCGGTGTGGAGCCTTTTGTCGCTGCGGTTGAAGTGGCCGGCGCTGGGGCTGCTGTGCACCCTGTTGATCCCGGCGGCGGGCTGCGTATTGGTGGCGACGGGGCACAGCCACTATCACCCGGCCGCGAATTTCGGCTGGCTGGCCTGGTTGGCGGTATTTGCCGTGCATTTCCTCTCGCTCAAGCGCCTGGCGCAGATGCTGCCGGCCCGGGCGCGCAGTACGGCCCACGTACTCGGGTGCTGGTTGCTGATGGCGGTATTGATGCTGGAGTTGCGTTATGGCCTGCTGTTGCTGTCCGAGCAGTACAACGCTTGGCGCTGGCTGGCCTGGGCGATCCTGCCAGGTCTTTATCTGGTGCTAATGGCCACGCCGCGTACCTTGCCATGGCCGGTTTCGGCACAACCACGGGAATATCGTGTCTATGCGGCGGCGCCCATGGCGCTGTTGATGCTCGGTTGGTTCTGGCTGACCAACACCTTCAGTGATGGCAACTCAGAGCCACTGCCTTATGTACCGTTGCTCAACCCCTTGGAGCTGGGCCTGCTGTTCGCCTTGTTCGGTATCTATGTGTGGGCTCGCAACGCCGTGGAGCAATCGACGAACCGTTGGAATCGCATCGGGCACATCGCCCAGTTGATCGCCGGTGTGTCGCTGTTCGCGTTCTTCACCGCCCTGGTGATGCGCACGGCCCACCAGTGGATGGGGGTGCCATACGAGTTGGACGCGCTGCTCGAATCGATGTTCGTGCAGGCCGGGTTGTCCATTGTCTGGACCTTGATCGCCCTGGGCCTGATGATCGGTGGGCATCTGCGTCATCGCCGTGAAGTGTGGCTGATCGGTGCGGCGTTGATCGCCGTGGTCGTGGCCAAGCTGTTCTTTGTCGAATTGAGTAACCGTGGCGGTCTGGCGCGGATCGTGTCGTTCATCGGCGTGGGTGTATTGCTATTGGTGGTGGGCTACTTCGCGCCGCTGCCGCCCAAGCGCCCGGAGACGGTCGCCCAGGATGAGCCGCCTATGCCTGTCAGTGAGGGAGTGTCATCTTGAGTCGCAAGTTGAATCGGATCGGGCTGGGCGTGGTTGGATTGTGGGTGGCGTTGTCAGCTACGGCCCAGGAGCAACCGGCGGATTTCGCCCATCAAGTGCCGTTGGCCCTGAGCGGCGAAGGGCCGTGGTATCGCCTGCCGTTGCCACTGGACGTGCAATTGCAGGCGCGGCAGACCGACCTGAGCGACCTGCGCGTCTTCAACGCCGCCGGCCAGGCCCAGGCCTACGCCTTGGTGCGCGAGTCGGCCCAGAGCCGGGAAAGCCGCACCCTTACCGACGTGAAGTGGTTCCCGCTGTACAACGCCGCTGATGACCACGAGCGCGCGCCCAGCGTACGTGTGCAGTCGAACGCCAATGGCACGCTGGTGGAAGTCCAGCCATCGAGTCGGCTCGAAGCGGGGGAGGAGGAGCTGCGCGGTTGGTTGTTGGATGCCAGCGCGATCAAGGCACCGCTGCAGCAGTTGATCCTCGACTGGACCAGCGAGCGCGACGGCTTCCAGCGGTTCACCATCGAAGCCAGTGACGACTTGCAGCGCTGGCAATCCTGGGGTGAAGGCCAGGTGGCGCGCTTGACCTTTGCCGATGAGCGGGTCGAGCAGCATGAAGTGAACCTGCCGGGGCAACCGGCGCGCTATCTGCGGTTGCTGTGGGATTCGCCGTCCTCCGCGCCGGTGCTGACCTCGGCCCAACTGCACAGCGCCAGCCGCGAAAGCCTGCCGTTGCCGCTGGTCTGGTCGCAACCGTTGGCCGGCAGCACGACGAAGGCCGGTGAATACACCTGGCAGTTGCCCATGGGGCTGAACATCGAGCAAGTGCAGGTCGAACTGAGCCAGGCCAACAGCCTGGCGCCGGTGACCCTGGCCGGTCGCCGTGAAAGCAGCCATCCGTGGCAACCACTGGGCAGTGGCTTGCTCTATCGCCTGACCCAGAACGGCCAGGATGTGCTGCAAAACCAATTGCAACTGTCCGGCCAGACCGTGCAGCAGTTGAAACTGACCGTGGACGAACGTGGCGGCGGGCTGGGAACCGAAGCCCCGGCCCTGCGCTTTGCCGTGCGCCCGACCCAGGTGGTGTTCCTGGCGCGGGGCGAAGGGCCTTACCGCCTGGCGCTGGGCAGCGCGACAGTCAAAGCGGCCAACTTGCCATTGAGCACGCTGGTGCCTGATTACAAGCCGTCGCGCCTGGCGACGCTGGGGACGGCGACGGTGAACGGCGCGGCCACGTCGACGCCAACTGCGACCCCTGCAACCGCCACCGCGCCTGCGACGGTCGATACCAACTGGAAGAAAATCGGCTTGTGGGCGGTGTTGCTGCTGAGCGTGCTGTTCCTCGCGGCGATGGCGTTCAGCCTGCTTCGCAAGCCGCCGGTCAAATCCCCGTAGGAGCTGTCGAGCGAAGCGAGGCTGCGATCTTGTCCCAGACAATTGAATCTTGGGTGAAAGATCAAGATCAAAAGATCGCAGCCTCGCTTCGCTCGACAGCTCCTACGCAGGTTGGCAGGCTCGGATATGAACTCAATCCTCCATTCCCCGTCTCATAGGAGGAATTAAGTCCCGACTCGCGCTAAACTGCGCTGGTTTTTCCGCCCCCTATTCTTCGGAGCCGTCCATGTCCCGCGTTACCTTGAGTCGCTATTTGATTGAGCAGACCCGTAGCAACAACACCCCTGCCGATCTGCGCTTTCTGATCGAAGTGGTGGCGCGTGCGTGCAAGGAAATCAGCCACGCCGTTTCCAAGGGCGCGTTGGGTGGTGTCCTGGGCAGCATGGGCACCGAAAACGTGCAGGGTGAAGTGCAGAAGAAGCTCGACGTGCTGTCCAACGAAATCCTCCTCGAAGCCAACGAATGGGGCGGTCACCTGGCCGGCATGGCGTCCGAGGAAATGGACAATGCCTACCAGATCCCGGGCAAATACCCCAAGGGTGCCTACCTGCTGGTGTTCGACCCACTGGACGGTTCGTCGAACATCGACATCAACGCGCCGGTGGGCACCATCTTCTCGGTACTGCGCTGCCCGAACGAGTACTTGAGCCAGAATGAAGCCCTGAATGAAAAGGCCTTCCTGCAGCCGG
This sequence comes from Pseudomonas sp. NFACC24-1, assembly GCF_900115235.1. Lineage (NCBI taxonomy): Bacteria > Pseudomonadati > Pseudomonadota > Gammaproteobacteria > Pseudomonadales > Pseudomonadaceae > Pseudomonas > Pseudomonas sp. NFACC24-1. The sequence continues at coordinate 29,711 of NZ_FOVS01000027.1, read as the reverse complement.
GCACCGAGCAGGTCGCCGCCGGTTATGCCATCTACGGCCCTCAGACCATGCTGGTGCTGACCCTGGGTGACGGCGTCAAGGGCTTCACCCTGGACCGTGAGATGGGCAGTTTCGTACTGACCCACGAAGACATCACCATTCCTGAATCCACCCAGGAATTCGCCATCAACATGTCCAACCAGCGTCACTGGGAAGCCCCGGTGAAACGCTACGTCGAAGAATTGCTGGCAGGCGAAGAAGGCCCGCTGAAGAAGAACTACAACATGCGCTGGGTCGCCGCGATGGTTGCCGACGTGCACCGGATCCTGACCCGTGGCGGCTTGTTCATGTACCCGCGCGACAGCCGCGAGCCGTCCAAGCCGGGCAAGCTGCGCCTGATGTACGAAGCCAACCCGATGTCGTTCCTGGTGGAGCAGGCGGGCGGTGCTTCCACCGACGGTCACCAGCGCATTCTCGATATCAAGCCTGAAGGTCTGCACCAGCGCGTGGCCGTGTTCCTCGGTTCGAAGGAAGAAGTGGCTCGCGCCACGGCTTACCACAAGGAGTAAATCATGGCCGAGCCTTGGCAGCCGTTGCTCGATTGGTGGTTTGGTGCAGCCAAGACACCGGACGAAGTATCGGCTGACAGGGGCAAGCTGTGGTTCGGCAAAGGCCATGATCGCCAGGCGCAAGAGCGCTTCGGCGATCGGGTCGAGCAGGCACTGGCCGGCGGATTGACCGACTGGGCGCAACGCCCGGAAGGTTGGCTGGCCCTGGTGCTGCTGCTCGATCAACTCCCGCGGATGATCTTTCGCGACACCCCCAAGGCTTTTTCCGGCGACCTGCGTGCCCAAGCGTTGGTGGCTCAAGGCCTGGCGGCGGGTTTCGACCGGCAACTCAAACCGATCCAGCGCGTCTTCATCTACCTGGTACTCGAACACTGCGAAAACCTGGCGGTGCAGAACGAAGCCGTGTCGCGGTTTATCGACCTGGTCCGAGAGCAACCGGAGGCGGAACGGGCGGTGTTTGAAGACAACCTGGACTATGCCGAGCGGCACCAGAAGATCATTGCCCGGTTTGGACGGTTCCCCCATCGCAATGCGGTATTGGGGCGCGAGTCCACCGCTGAGGAAATCGAGTTTTTGAACAGGCCTGGGTCGCGATTTTAGCGAAGTTCTAAGAGTCGCTTCGAAGCAAGCGTTTCATTAGCAACGCGGGCAAGCTCTTGCGGCTGTCGGCAATGATGTGGATGTAGACCGTTTGGCCTCGCACTTCATAAATGATCCTATTCATTCCTGAAAGGATCTGTCGATATTGACCGAGATTAAGCCTTTCGATTTCTTCCGGGATCGATCCCGCATAAGGCAGTGTTGCTAGATGGCGGATCGCTGCTTTCAGACTGGCATAGGTGTTTTGCCATGTTTGAGAAGAAAACCGCTCGATTAGATAAACGCGGAGCTCTTTAAGATCTGTTTCGGCCGATTGAAGGATGACAACCTTTAAGCTCATTGAGTGTCAGCCCTGTCCAGCTCAGTGAAGACATCCTCAACATCCCGAAAATTACCTTCTTCAATTTCCCGGTTGCCCATAGCCAACAGCTTCAATAGCGCCATGGTGTCTTCTTGCTCTTCGAAACTTTTTACATCCATGACTACGAGCTTGGCTTCACCGTTTTGGGTGATGATCAAAGGCTCTCTACTCTCAGTGATGGTCTTTACGATTTCAGCGGTGTGGCTTTTCAAATAGCTGATGGGTTTGATTTGGGATGACAGCTTCATGGCGTAAGCCTCGAAAGATTGAATGGACTGAGTTTAGTCTTAATTCAGTCTTGAGTCAGGTAGCGCTGACCAAGTGTCTGTTTTCGTAGGCTGACACACCCCATCGCGAGCTTGCTCGCGATGGGGCCCTTGAAAGCGCTAGATCCGGAAACTACCCACCAACTGCTTCAACCGCGCCGCCTGCTGCTCAAGGTCGGCACAGGCCCGCAAGGTGGCTTGCAGGTTTTCCACGCCTTCCTGATTCAGCGTGTTGATCTCGGTGATGTCGACGTTGATCGACTCCACCACGGCGGTCTGTTCTTCAGTGGCGGTCGCCACGGATTGGTTCATGCCGTCGATTTCACCGATCCGCTGGGTCACGCTGCCCAGTCGCTCGCCGGCCTGGTTGGCGATGCCGACGCTGCTTTCGCTCTGGCGCTGGCTGTCGGTCATGGTCAGCACCGCTTCCTGTGCGCCGACTTGCAGCTCTTCGATCATCTTCTGCACTTGCTGCGCCGAGTCCTGGGTGCGGTGCGCCAGGTTGCGCACTTCATCGGCCACCACCGCGAAGCCGCGCCCGGCTTCACCGGCCCGGGCCGCTTCGATGGCGGCGTTCAGGGCGAGCAGGTTGGTCTGCTGGGAAATGCTGGTGATCACCTCGAGGATCTGGCCAATGTTCACCGTATTACTGTTCAGGGTTTCGATGTTGCCGCACGAATCGCTGATCTTGGCCGACAACTGCTGCATGGCCGCGATGGTTTTATCCACGACTTGCTGGCCGTCTTCGGCCAGGTTGCGGGCCTCGCTGGAATGTTGCGAGGCGAGGGCGGCGTTCTGGGCGATTTCCTGGGCAGCGGCGCCAAGCTGGTTGATGGCCGCGGCCACGCTGCTGGTGCGTGATGCCTGCTGGTCGGAATTGAACATCGACGAGTTGGACGCACTGACCACGCGCAAGGCGACTTCGTTGACCTGGCCGGTGGCCGAGGCCACTTCGCGGATCGAGGTGTGGATGCGTTCGACAAAGCGGTTGAACGACGTGCCCAGTGCGCCGAATTCGTCATGGCCGTGAATGACCAGGCGGCGGGTCAGGTCGCCTTCGCCTTCGGCGATGTCATGCATGGCGCGGCCCATGGTCAGCAGCGGTTGCATCAGCACGCGGATCAACATGCCCAGCAGGGCGATGATGAACACCACCGCGATGACCATGGCGATCAACGCCGACGTACGGAACTCACTGAGCATCGCCAGGGCGGTGTCCTTGTCGAGCACCAGCGCCACGTACCAGTCGGCGCCCGGCACGCCGTTGACGCGGGTGAAGGAGATGAATTGGGTCTGGCCGTCGAGGTCGACTTCCTTTACCCCCGGGCTGATTTGCGGCGCGCCGTTGGGGTAGGCCTCGGCCAGGGTCTTGAGCACGCGCTTGCTGTCGGGGTGGATCAGGATCTTGCCGTCGGCGCTGACGATGAACGCGTGGCCGTGGCCGCCGAAGTTCAGCGAGTTGATGATGGCGCTGACGCTGGACAGGTCGATGTCCGCACCGGCCACGCCGATCATCTGCCCCTGGCGCTGTACCGGCGTGGCGACGGTGATCACCAGTTTGCCCGACGAGGCGGCGATGTACGGTTCGGTGACGATGGTTTGCTGTGCGCTGTTGGCGGCCTTGTACCAGCCCCGGGCGCGCGGGTCGTAGTCGGCGGCGCGATTGCCGGCCGGTACCGAGAACATCACGCCGTCGGTGCCGCCGAAATAGCTGAGCTGAAAGTTGCCGGTGTACGCCGGCAGGCCCACGGCGCGCTTGAGGCTGTCGGCACTGTTGCCGTCCACGGCGATCTGCTGGGCCAGCGACTGCAGCAACTGGATACGGCCGTCGACCCACGTCTGGATGTTACGGCTGGTCAGGTTACCGAGCTCCTGCATGGAGGTCTCGGTGCTGGCGTGCAGGCTCTGGCGTTGACGATAGTCGTTGAACAGGATGAAACAGGTGAATGCGACGGCCACCACGAGGGCGGCAGCCAGCAGGATTTTATGGCTGAATTTCATGTTTTTGGTCATTAAGAACACTACTGCGAAGGGGCGGGTCAGGGAGGGCTGTCAATTTGCCATAACGCAGGATATTGCGCTGTGACTTTTTATCGGCGCAAAAGCCCGGCCCATCAGGCGCCAGGACCTCAGTCCCGACGAAAGGCACGATGGCGTCACAAACCGGGTGATTCATCGATGAAACACCTCTGCACAGCCAATAAATACTGGGGGCGTCAGGGAACCAGATAGGGGTTTTCTCTTCTAAGGATCAGGTTGGCACCCTGCCACCTCCCTTCCGTTCCAGGAGTTACACCATGTCGCTGCGATCTATCGCTCTGCTGTTTATGTGCGTCGTGTTGACCGCATGCAGCAAGGTCAACCAGGAAAACTATTCGAAACTGTCGGCTGGCATGCCCAAGGCCGAAGTCGAAACGTTGCTGGGGAAACCGACCGATTGTTCAGGCGCACTCGGCATGTCCAGCTGTACCTGGGGCGACCAGAAAAGCTTTATCAGCGTGCAGTACGCCGGTGACAAAGTGTTGATGTTTTCCGGCCAAGGCCTGAAGTAAACCGAGGCCAGAGGCCTGCGGGAGAAAAATAATGATGCGGTTAGTTTTTGTGCTTTTGGCTGGCCTGGTATTGGCCGGCTGCGCCACTTCTGGCGAGGATCCGTTGGCGCCCAAGACGGTCAACAGCGTCAATCTCAAGCGTTACCAAGGGACCTGGTATGAGTTGGCCCGCCTGCCCATGTATTTCCAGCGCAATTGCGCGCAATCGGAAGCTCACTACATCCTCAAGCCAGACGGCAACGTGGGTGTGCTCAATCGCTGCCTGACCTCGGACTGGCAGTGGGAGGAAGCCAGGGGCACGGCCACGCCGCAGGTGCCGGGCAAGACCGACAAGCTCTGGGTCGAGTTCGATAACTGGTTTTCACGGATCGTGCCGGGCGTGGCGAAAGGGCAATATTGGGTGCTGTACGTCAGCGATGACTACAAGACCGCCATCGTCGGCGATCCGAGCCGCCGCTACATGTGGCTGCTGTCCCGCACACCGACCGTCAATAGCGTCGTGCGCGAGGAACTGCTGAGCAAGGCGCGCCAGCAGGGCTACGACACGACACGACTGATCTGGCGCGCGTCGGATCGGCAGATGGCCAAGACTTCGAATTGATCGGCTCCTGAGAACCCATGTGGGAGCGAGCTTGCTCGCGATGACGGACTTCCAGCCAACCTCAGTGTTGAATGTGAAGGCCTCATCGCGAGCAAGCTCGCTCCCACATTTTTTTATCCGCGTCAGTCTAGAAGTTCGCGCAGTACCTGGGTGAACGCCCGGGCACTTTCCTCTTCGCCGGCATGACGCCCATCACGCACAACCCACCGTCCACCGACCATCACATCCCGCACCTGACGATCGCCGCCGGCAAACAACCAGCGATTGAGAATCCCGTCGCCATTGGCCGTGGCCAGGTATGGGTCGTTGCCATCGAGCACCAGCCAGTCGGCGCGCTTGCCGATGTCGAGGGCGCCGATCGGTTGCCCCAGGGCTTGGGCGCCGCCTCCCAATGCTGCGTCGAACAAGGTGCGGCCGACCATCGGCTGATCCGTCCGGTACAAGCGGTTGCGCCGTTGGTCACGCAGCCGTTGGCCGTATTCCAACCAGCGCAATTCTTCGACCACGCTCAAGGACACATGGCTGTCGGAACCGATACCCAGGCGCCCGCCCTGGGCGAGGAAATCCACGGCCGGGAAAATCCCGTCCCCCAGGTTGGCTTCGGTGGTCAGGCACAGGCCGGCAATCGCCCGGCTCTTGGCCATGAGGCTGACTTCCTGGGCGTTGGCGTGGGTGGCATGGACCAGGCACCAGCGCTGGTCGACCTCAGTGTTTTCGTACAGCCATTGCAGCGGGCGGGCGCCGCTCCAGCTCAGGCAGTCATCGACCTCCTTCTGCTGCTCGGCGATGTGGATGTGCACCGGGCAATCACGGTCGCTGGCGGCCAGCACGTCCTGGATCTGCCCCGGTGTCACGGCGCGCAGCGAGTGGAAACACAAGCCCAGGGCCTGGGACGGTTGCCCGGCCAGGACCGGCTGCAAGCGTGACTGAAGCTTCAAGTAGTTTTCGGTGCTGTTGATGAACCGGCGTTGCCCGTCATTGGGCACCTGGCCGCCAAAGCCGGAATGGCTGTAGAGCACCGGCAGCAGTGTCAGGCCGATGCCGGCGGCGCTGGCGGCGTGGCTGATGCGCAGGGCCAGCTCCGCCGGGTCGGCGTAGGGTGCGCCGTCGGTGTCATGGTGCACGTAATGGAATTCGGCGACCGAGGTGTAGCCGGCCTTGAGCATTTCTATGTACAGCTGGCGGGCGATGATGCCGAGTTGATCCGGGCTGATTTTTCCGACGAGGCGGTACATCAAGTCGCGCCAGGTCCAGAAACTGTCATTGGGATTGCCCGCCACTTCCGCTAGCCCGGCCATCGCCCGTTGAAAGGCATGGGAGTGCAGGTTCGGCATGCCCGGCAACAGCGGACCGCCCAGCCGCTCGGCGCCGTCTGCGTGGGAACCGGCCTGGATATGGGTCAGGACGCCCTTGGCATCGACCTCAAGACGTAGATCATGGGCCCATCCACTAGGCAACAGCGCGCGTTCGGCAAAGAAGGCGGACATGGTTCAACCTCATTGTGCGTAATTTGTATATACATATACAGACGTTTGCCTGGCCGGTAAACTCCGGCAAGCTAGCAACCTTATCCGCAGAACAGGGAACCGCCGTGCCGACTCCGCCTGCCAAACCGCCGCTGGCCGCACACATGGGTGACAGTCCGGCGCCCTTGTACGCCCGCGTCAAACAGATGATCACCCAACAGATCGACAGTGGAAACTGGCCGCCGCATTACCGCGTGCCGTCGGAAAGCGAGCTGGTCAGCCAGTTGGGCTTCAGCCGCATGACCATCAACCGTGCCCTGCGGGAAATGACCGCCGACGGCCTGTTGGTGCGCATGCAGGGGGTCGGCACGTTCGTGGCCGAGCCCAAGAGCCAGTCCGCGTTGTTCGAAGTGCATAACATCGCTGACGAGATCGCCTCCCGTGGTCATCGCCACACCTGCAAGGTCATCACCCTGGAAGAAGAAGCCGCCGGTTCCGAGCGAGCCCTGGCCCTGGACATGCGTGAAGGCCAGAAGGTGTTCCATTCGCTGATCGTGCATTTCGAGAACGACATCCCTGTGCAAATCGAGGACCGTTTCGTCAACGCACTGGTGGCGCCGGACTACCTCAAGCAGGACTTCACCTTGCAGACGCCCTACGCCTATCTGAACCAGGTCGCGCCGCTGACCGAGGGTGAGCATGTGGTCGAGGCGATTCTGGCCGAGCCGAGCGAGTGCAAGCTGCTGCAGATCGAGCGAGGCGAACCCTGCCTGTTGATCCGCCGTCGCACCTGGTCCGGGCGCCAGCCGGTGACCGCCGCGCGCCTGATCCATCCGGGTTCCCGTCACAGTCTGGAAGGGCGCTTTCATAAATGAGCCAGTTGAAGGTTTTACGCGCAGCAGATTACCCACGCATGCCATGGAAAAACGGCGGTGGCAGCACCGAGGAAATCACTCGCGATGCCGGCACTGGCCTGGACGGCTTCGGCTGGCGCCTGTCCATTGCCGATATTGCCGAGTCGGGTGGTTTTTCCACGTTTGCCGGTTACGAGCGGATCATCAGCGTCTTGCAGGGAGACGGTATGACGCTGAACGTCGATGGCCAGGCCACGGGGCCTTTGCACCCGCTGGACCCCTTTGCCTTCAGCGGCGAGAGCCATGTGCATTGCACCTTGCTGGGCGGCCCCATTCGGGATTTCAACCTGATCTATGCACCGCAGCGTTACCGCGCGCGATTGCAGTGGGTGGGCGGGCAGCAGCGCTTCTTCAGCGAAGCGGGGACGTTGCTGGTGTTCAGCGCGGCCCCGGGATTGACCATCAAGATTGGTGAGTCCGCCGTTGGACTGGGCCTCTACGACTGCTTACAATTGAGCGGTAACACCGGGTTGGTGGATGTCTCCACTCACGGTCAATGCTGCGTGATTGAGCTGACGGCTCACTGAAATCGGCTCCCCTCACTGTGTGGCGCGGGGATTTATCCCCGCTGGGTCGCGGAGCGACCCCCTGCGTTTTTCCTGATGTGCCGAGTTGTCTGGATATAGGGCTGCTGCGCAGCCCAGCGGGGATAAATCCCCTCGCCACAAAAGCTCTTACGCATTGTTTCCTCTTTGCGCACCAATTTGTTACCGAATGCCCCAGCGTGGCGCAATACCCTGCATCTGTGACCCTCCGATTTCCCTCTCGAAAACCCTCTTGAAAAATTTCAGGCCGCTTAGCAGCCCTGAAATCACAAGGCTTTCAGCCAATTCCACAACCGTTTCTGAACACCACCTCCAACAAGTTGGCCGCTTGATTGCATATGCTTGTACATACAAGTAAAGACGTATGCGTATGAGTCACCGATCTTCTACGCAACGTTCGCTAAATCGCTGCCCACTGCCCGGGCTGGTCTGGATTGATCGCTGAGGAGTTTTTGCTGTGACCGACGCTACCCGCAAACCCGAAAAATACCGTGACGTTGAAATCCGTGCCCCTCGCGGTAACACGCTGACCGCCAAGAGCTGGCTGACTGAAGCGCCGCTGCGCATGCTGATGAACAACCTCGACCCGGAAGTGGCCGAGAACCCCAAGGAACTGGTGGTCTACGGTGGCATCGGCCGCGCGGCGCGCAATTGGGAGTGCTACGACAAGATCGTCGAAAGCCTGACCAACCTGAACGACGACGAAACCCTGCTGGTGCAATCCGGCAAGCCGGTGGGCGTGTTCAAGACCCACAGCAACGCCCCTCGCGTCCTGATCGCCAACTCCAACCTGGTGCCGCACTGGGCCAGTTGGGAGCACTTCAACGAACTCGACGCCAAGGGCCTGGCCATGTACGGCCAGATGACCGCCGGCAGCTGGATCTACATCGGCAGCCAGGGCATCGTCCAAGGCACTTATGAAACCTTCGTCGAGGCCGGTCGCCAGCACTACGACTCCAACCTCAAGGGCCGTTGGGTCCTGACCGCCGGTCTGGGTGGCATGGGCGGTGCACAACCTTTGGCCGCGACCCTGGCTGGTGCGTGTTCGCTGAACATCGAGTGCCAGCAGGTCAGTATCGATTTCCGCCTGAAAACCCGCTACGTCGATGAGCAAGCCAAAGACCTCGACGACGCCCTGGCGCGCATCGAGAAATACACTGCCGAAGGCAAGGCGATTTCCATCGCACTGTGTGGGAACGCTGCCGAAATCCTGCCGGAAATGGTCCGTCGTGGTGTGCGCCCGGACATGGTCACCGACCAGACCAGCGCCCACGATCCCCTCAACGGTTACCTGCCGGCCGGTTGGACCTGGGACGAATACCGTGCCCGCGCCAAGACCGAGCCCGCTGCCGTGGTGAAGGCCGCCAAGCAATCGATGGCTGTCCACGTCAAAGCCATGCTGGCCTTCCAGAAAATGGGCGTGCCGACCTTCGACTACGGCAACAACATCCGCCAGATGGCCCAGGAAGAGGGCGTCGAAAATGCCTTCGATTTCCCTGGTTTCGTCCCGGCGTATATCCGTCCGCTGTTCTGCCGTGGCATCGGCCCGTTCCGTTGGGCTGCGCTGTCCGGCGACCCCCAGGACATCTACAAGACCGACGCCAAGGTCAAGGAACTGATCCCCGACGACGCTCACCTGCACAACTGGCTGGACATGGCTCGCGAGCGCATCAGCTTCCAGGGCTTGCCGGCACGTATCTGCTGGGTCGGCCTGGGCCAGCGCGCCAAGTTGGGCCTGGCCTTCAACGAGATGGTACGCAGCGGTGAATTGTCGGCACCGATTGTCATCGGTCGCGACCACCTGGACTCCGGTTCCGTGGCCAGCCCGAACCGTGAAACCGAATCCATGCAGGATGGCTCCGACGCCGTTTCCGACTGGCCGCTGCTCAACGCCTTGCTCAACACCGCCAGCGGCGCGACCTGGGTGTCGTTGCACCACGGTGGCGGCGTCGGCATGGGCTTCTCCCAGCATTCGGGCATGGTGATCGTCTGCGACGGTACCGACGAAGCGGCCGAGCGTATTGCTCGCGTACTGCACAACGACCCGGGCACCGGGGTGATGCGCCATGCCGATGCCGGTTACCAGATCGCCATCGATTGCGCCAAGGAACAGGGGCTGAACTTGCCGATGATCACCGGCAAATAACGCAAAACCCCTGTGGGAGCGGGCTTGCTCGCGAAGACGGTTTTACATCCGACGCATGTGTTGAATGACACACCGCATTCGCGAGCAAGCCCGCTCCCACAGGGGGGCTGTTCCACCATAGAGCCCCTAAACAATCCACAGAGGTTGAACCATGGCTGTCACCAGCACACGCGCAAGCAGCAAGCCGTTGATCGAGAAACGTTCGATCGACTACATCCCGGAAGCGGAGAGACACGGTCGGCTGTTGAGCCAGTTCACCCTCTGGATGGGGGCCAACCTGCAAATCACGGCCATTGTCACCGGTGCATTGGCGGTGGTGCTGGGTGGTGATGTGTTCTGGTCGTTGATCGGTTTGCTGATCGGCCAAGTGCTGGGCGGTGGCGTCATGGCCTTGCATGCCGCGCAAGGGCCCAAGCTTGGCCTGCCGCAGATGATCTCCAGCCGGGTGCAGTTCGGTGTGTATGGCGCGGCCATCCCGATCGTGCTGGTGTGCCTGATGTACCTGGGTTTCACCGCGACGGGCACCGTGCTTTCCGGCCAGGCGCTGGGCCAGTTGTTCAGCGTCAGCGACAGTGCCGGTATCCTGATTTTCGCCAGTGTCATCGTGCTGGTCACGGTGCTCGGGTATCGGGTGATTCACTTCATTGGCCGGGTCGCCAGCATCATTGGTGTGATTGCCTTCGTTTACCTGTTCGCTCGCCTGATCAGCCAGACGGACGTTGGCGCACTCCTGCAAATCCGCCATTTCAGCTGGAGCAGTTTCCTGCTGGCGGTGTCGCTCGCGGCCTCCTGGCAGATCGCCTTCGGCCCCTACGTGGCTGACTATTCGCGTTACCTGCCGAGCAAGACGTCCTCGGTAAAAACCTTTTTCGCCGCAGGCGCCGGCTCGGTCATCGGCGCACAGGTGGCGATGATCCTCGGCGTGTTTGCCGCCGCCTCGGCCAACGGGCAGTTCGCCGGTCACGAAGTGGCCTACATCGTGGGCCTGGGCGGTACCGGCGCCACCGCTGCGCTGCTGTACTTCAGCATCGCGTTCGGCAAGGTCACCATCTCCACGCTGAACTCCTACGGCAGCTTCATGTGCATTGCCACGATCATCAGCGGTTTCCGTGGCCACCTGAACGTCACGCGCTTGCAGCGTCTGGTCTTCGTGCTGGTCATCGTCGGCGCCGCGACCCTGATCGCGCTGCTCGGCCAGCACTCGTTCCTCGGTGCGTTCAAGTCTTTCATCCTGTTCTTGCTGGCGTTCTTTACGCCTTGGAGCGCGATCAACCTGGTGGACTACTACTGCATCACCCGCGAGCGCTATGACGTGCCGGCCTTGGCCGACCCGAACGGCCGCTACGGTCGGTGGAACACCTTGGGTATCAGCGTCTATGTCTTCGGTGTACTGGTTCAATTGCCATTCATCGCCACCAAGTTCTATACCGGTCCGCTGGTGGGAGCCATGGGCGGTGTGGATATCTCCTGGATCATCGGTCTGGTGGTCCCGGCGGCGCTGTATTACGTCCTCGCCAAGAAGTGGCACAGCGCAGTACCCGATCAATTGATCCTGCCGCTCGAGCAGGACGCGGTTGACGCACAACCGAGCAGGGCGGGCCGTATTCAAGCGGTCTGATGGGACGTTGACAGGGCTGGATGCCTCTTGACTGCCGTAAGCCAATCCAACTGATTAGGAGCGTCACATAATGAAGTCGAACAAGACCCTGCTGACCACATTGCTTTCCATGGGCCTGCTGGCCAGTGCCGGCGCCACGCAAGCGGCGGGTTGGTGCGAGTCGGGTAAACCGGTGAAGTTCGCCGGCCTGAACTGGGAAAGCGGCATGCTGCTGACCGACGTCCTGCAAGTGGTGCTGGAAAAAGGCTACGACTGCAAGACCGACAGCCTGCCGGGCAACTCCATCACCATGGAGAACGCCCTGAGCAGCAACGACATCCAGGTGTTCGCCGAAGAGTGGGTCGGCCGCAGCGAGGTATGGAACAAGGCCGAGAAGGCCGGCAAGGTGGTCGGCGTCGGCGCGCCGGTGGTGGGCGCCATCGAAGGCTGGTACGTGCCGCGCTACGTGGTTGAAGGCGACGCCAAGCGCAAGCTCGAAGCCAAAGCCCCGGGGCTGAAGAACATCGCCGACCTGGGCCAGTACGCCGCCGTGTTCAAGGACCCGGAAGAACCGTCCAAGGGCCGCTTCTACAACTGCCCGGCCGGCTGGACCTGCGAGCTGGACAACAGCGAAATGCTGAAAAGCTACGGCTTGGAAAAAACCTACACCAACTTCCGTCCAGGCACCGGCCCGGCGCTGGATGCGGCGGTATTGTCGAGCTACAAGCGTGGCGAGCCGATCCTGTTCTACTACTGGTCGCCAACGCCACTGATGGGCCAGGTGGACCTGGTGAAACTGGAAGAAAAACCGGGCGTGGATAAAAGCGTGAGCATCAAGGTCGGCCTGTCCAAGACCTTCCACGACGAAGCCCCGGAACTGGTGGCGGTGCTGGAGAAGGTCAACCTGCCGATCGATATCCTGAACCAGAACCTCGGGCGCATGGCCAAAGAGCGGATCGAGTCGCCGAAACTGGCGAAGATCTTCCTGAAGGAACATCCTGAAGTCTGGCACGCCTGGGTCAGTGAAGACGCTGCCAAGAAAATCGACGCGGCTCTGTAGGTCGAATCTTTCCCGGCCAACCGTGGGGCTGGCCGGGATGTTCACCGCATCCACTTGATCGAGAGTCTCTTATGTTTCCCGAAAGCTTTACCTTCTCCATCGCCGATTGGGTCAACGGTTGGGTCGACTCCCTGGTGACCAACTATGGCGATGTGTTCCGGCACATCTCCGACACCTTGCTGTGGGCCATCGTCAACCTTGAAGGCCTGCTGCGCATGGCGCCCTGGTGGCTGATGCTGGCCATCGTCGGTGGCATTGCCTGGCACGCCACCCGCAAGGTCGTGGCCACGGCAGTCATCGTTGGCCTGTTGTTCCTGGTGGGTGCGGTAGGCCTGTGGGACAAACTGATGCAGACCCTCGCGCTGATGCTGGTGGCGACGCTGATCTCGGTGTTGATCGGCATTCCCCTGGGCATCCTCTCGGCGCGCAGCAACCGCCTGCGTTCGGTGTTGATGCCGTTGCTGGACATCATGCAGACCATGCCGAGCTTCGTGTACCTGATTCCGGTGTTGATGCTGTTCGGCCTGGGCAAGGTCCCGGCGATTTTCGCCACGGTGATCTATGCCGCGCCGCCGTTGATCCGCCTGACCGACCTGGGCATCCGCCAGGTGGACGGCGAAGTGATGGAAGCCATCAACGCCTTTGGCGCCAACCGCTGGCAACAGCTGTTCGGCGTGCAACTGCCCCTGGCCCTGCCGAGCATCATGGCCGGGATCAACCAGACCACCATGATGGCCCTGTCGATGGTGGTCATCGCCTCGATGATCGGCGCCCGTGGCCTGGGCGAAGACGTGCTGGTGGGCATCCAGACCCTCAACGTCGGGCGCGGCCTGGAAGCGGGGCTGGCCATCGTGATTCTCGCCGTGGTCATCGACCGCATTACCCAGGCCTATGGTCGTCCTCGGCACGAGGTGAGCAAATGAGCAACGCAGCCGTCAGCAAGATCGAAGTCAAGAACGTCTTCAAGATTTTCGGCAATCGCTCCAAGGAAGCCCTGGAGCTGATCCGCCAGAACAAGACCAAGGACCAGGTGCTGGCCGAGACCGGCTGCGTGGTCGGGGTCAACGACCTGTCGCTGAGCATCGGCACTGGCGAGATCTTCGTGATCATGGGCCTGTCCGGCTCCGGCAAGTCCACCCTGGTGCGCCACTTCAACCGGCTGATCGACCCCACCAGCGGCGCGATCCTGGTGGACGGCGAAGACATCCTGCAACTGGACATGGATGCCCTGCGCGAATTTCGTCGGCACAAGATCAGTATGGTGTTCCAGAGCTTCGGCCTGCTGCCCCACAAGAGCGTGCTGGACAACGTCGCCTATGGCTTGAAAGTGCGTGGCGAGAGCAAGCAGGTGTGCGCCGAGCGGGCGCTGCACTGGATCAACACCGTGGGCCTGAAAGGCTACGAGAACAAATACCCGCACCAGCTCTCCGGCGGCATGCGCCAGCGCGTCGGCCTGGCCCGGGCCTTGGCGGCGGACACCGACATCATCCTGATGGACGAAGCCTTCAGCGCCCTCGACCCACTGATCCGTGCGGAAATGCAGGACCAGTTGCTGGAGCTGCAAAAGACCCTGCACAAGACCATCGTCTTCATCACCCACGACCTCGACGAGGCCGTGCGCATCGGTAACCGCATCGCGATCCTCAAGGACGGCAAGCTGATCCAGGTCGGCACGCCCCGGGAGATCCTGCATTCGCCGGCGGATGAGTATGTCGATCGGTTTGTGCAGCGCAGGGCTGCGGTGGTGTAAGGCCGGACCCAGTTGTGTAAGGCCAGACGCGGTTGTGGCGAGGGGATTTATCCCCGTTGGGCTGCGAAGCAGCCCCAAACCAGGCAGTGAAAACAGCCTGACACAACTGGATGGAAAGTAATGGGGCTGCTGCGCAGCCCAACGGGGATAAATCCCCTCGCCACAAATGTTATTGGCAACTTATGTGTATGAGGCTTTAGATGTCCCAGGCTGAAAAAATCGTAATCACCGGCGCTCCGTTGCGCTGGCAGGACGTCGTCGCCGTCGCCCGCTTCGGTGCCGAGCTCGAGCTGTCGACCCAGACCTGGGCACGGATCGACAATGCCCAGGCCATTGTCCAGCGCATCGTCGAAAGCGGCGAGCGCGCCTACGGCGTCAATACCGGCCTGGGGGCCTTGTGCAATGTCTCGCTCAAGGACGAACAACTCAGCCAACTGTCACGCAACACCCTGCTCAGCCATGCCTGTGGCGTCGGCGCGCCGCTGACTGATGAACAGACCCGGGCGATCCTCTGCGCCGCCATCCTCAACTACAGCCAGGGCAAGTCCGGCATCCATCGTCGGGTGGTCGAGGCGTTGCTGGCGCTGCTCAATCGCGGCATCACGCCGCAAGTGCCGTCCCAGGGTTCGGTGGGTTACCTGACCCACATGGCCCATATCGGCATCGCGTTGCTGGGCGTTGGTCAGGTCAGCTATCGCGGACAAATAGTCCCGGCGCAACAGGCCTTGGCCGCCGAAGGTTTGCAACCGGTGCAACTGGGGGCCAAGGACGGTTTGTGCCTGGTCAACGGCACCCCGTGCATGACCGGCCTCAGTTGCCTGGCCCTGGCCGATGCGACGCGGCTGGTGCAATGGGCCGATGTGATCGGTGCCATGAGCTTCGAGGCCCAGCGCGGCCAGATTGCCGCGTTCGATGCCGAGATCATCGCCCTCAAGCCGCACCCGGGCATGCAGCAGGTCGGGGTCAACTTGCGGGCCTTGCTCGACGGTAGCGAAGTCATTGCCGCGAGCCTGGGCATTCGCACCCAGGACGCCTTGAGCATCCGCTCGATTCCCCAAGTGCACGGCGCGGCTCGCGATCAGTTGGCCCACGCCCGGCAACAGATCGAAACCGAACTCAACGCAGTCACCGATAACCCGCTGTTGCTGGGTACGCCGGAGAACTTCCGGGTCATGTCCCAGGCCAACCCCCATGGCCAATCGGTGGCCTTGGCGGCGGACTTGCTGGCGATTGCCATGGCCGAAATCGGCTCCATCGCCGAGCGTCGTCTAGACCGCTTGATCAACCCCCACGTCAGCGGCTTGCCAGCCTTCCTGGTGGCCAATCCCGGCGTGAACTCGGGGATGATGATCGTGCAATACGTCGCCGCGTCGCTGTGCGCGGAGAACAAGCAACTGGCGCAACCGGCGGTGCTGGACAATTTCGTCACCTCCGGTTTGCAGGAAGATCACCTGAGCATGGGCACCAACGCCGCCCTGAAGCTGCACCGGGCCCTGGAAAACTGCACGCAGATCCTCGCCATCGAGTACCTGCTGGCAGCCCAGGCTTTTGAGTTTCTCAAGGCCCAGCGTTTCGGCGCCGGCACCGACATCGCCTGGAAACTGCTGCGCGAGCGCGTTCCGGCCTACGACCAGGACCGCTGGCTGGCGCCGGACATCGCCAGTGCCGCCGGGTTGCTCAAGGATCCCTTTGTGCTGCACAACGCTTTACCTGATTTGAATTGATCGAAAAACGCCAGCGTGCCAAGACACCCATTGCCCACAAGGCATCGCCCAAAGCGAAGGTGACGGATAACGGAACATTCCGGAGCGACTGGCGGGTGAAAAAACAAAACTCTCAAAAGGAGCAATACATGACTGCCTTAAACCTGATTCCCGGCCAATTGAGCCTGGCTCAATTGCGTGACATCTATCAGCAACCGGTGACCTTGAGCCTCGACGCCAGCGCGTCGGCGCAGATCGAGGCCAGCGTCGCCTGCGTCGAGCAGATCCTGGCCGAGAACCGCACCGCCTACGGCATCAACACCGGTTTCGGCCTGCTGGCCTCGACTCGCATCGCCAGCGAGGACCTGGAAAACCTGCAGCGCTCCCTGGTGCTGTCCCATGCCGCCGGCGTGGGCGAGCCGATCAGCGATGCGCTGGTGCGGTTGGTCATGGTGCTCAAGGTCAACAGCCTGAGCCGGGGCTTTTCCGGCATCCGTCGGCAGGTGATCGATGCGCTGATTGCGCTGATCAATGCCGAGGTCTACCCGCACATTCCGCTCAAGGGGTCGGTCGGTGCGTCCGGTGACCTGGCGCCGCTGGCCCACATGTCCCTGGTGCTGCTGGGTGAAGGCAAGGCCCGCTACAAGGGCGAATGGCTGCCGGCCGTCGAGGCGCTGAAAGTCGCCGGTCTCGCGCCGCTGACCCTGGCCGCCAAGGAAGGCCTGGCGCTGCTCAACGGCACCCAGGTCTCCACTGCGTTTGCCCTGCGTGGCCTGTTCGAAGGCGAAGACCTGTTTGCCGGTGCCCTGGCCCTGGGCAGCCTGACAGTGGAAGCGGTGCTCGGTTCGCGCTCGCCGTTCGACGCGCGGATCCATGCCGCTCGCGGCCAGAAAGGCCAGATCGATGCCGCTGCTGCTTACCGCGATCTGCTGGGCGAGCGCAGCGAAGTCTCCGACTCGCACCAGAACTGCGACAAGGTCCAGGACCCGTACTCCCTGCGCTGCCAGCCGCAAGTGATGGGCGCCTGCCTGACCCAGTTCCGCCAGGCCGCTGAAGTGCTGGTGATCGAAGCCAACGCCGTGTCGGATAACCCGCTGGTGTTCGCCGCCGAGGGTGACGTGATTTCCGGCGGCAACTTCCACGCCGAACCGGTGGCGATGGCCGCCGACAACATGGCCTTGGCGATTGCCGAAATCGGCTCCCTGAGCGAGCGCCGGATTTCGTTGATGATGGACAAGCACATGTCGCAGTTGCCGCCGTTCCTGGTGGCCAATGGCGGGGTGAACTCCGGCTTCATGATTGCCCAGGTCACCGCGGCGGCCCTGGCCAGTGAAAACAAGGCGCTGTCCCATCCCCATTCGGTGGACAGCCTGCCGACCTCGGCCAACCAGGAAGACCACGTCTCCATGGCCCCGGCCGCCGGCAAGCGCCTGTGGGAAATGGCCGAGAACACCCGTGGGATTCTGGCGGTGGAATGGCTCGCGGCCTGCCAGGGGCTGGACCTGCGCGGCGGTTTGAAGACCTCTGCCAAACTGGAGCGGGCCCGTAGTCTGTTGCGTGCAGAAGTGCCGTTTTATGAGAAGGACCGCTTCTTTGCGCCGGACATCAATGCCGCCAGTGAGTTGCTGGCGAGTCGGTGCCTGAACGAATTGGTCACGGCGCAGTTGTTGCCGAGCCTGTAAGGCTGTTCTGATCGTTCGATCGTTCCCACGCTCTGCGTGGGAACGCCTCATGGGACGCTCTGCGTCCCGATCTACGAAGGACGCGGAGCGTCCTGGACTGCATTCCCACGCGGAGCGTGGGAACGATCCTGACGGAGGACATCAATGAAAACCCTCTGGCAAAACTGCCACGCCGCCACCATGGCCCAGGGCGTCTACTCGATCATCGAAGACGCCGCCATCGTCACCCAGGGCGAGCACATTCAATGGATCGGCCCGCTTGCCGAATTGCCGACGGGGGACTACCCGGCGGTCAACGACCTCAAGGGCGCCTGGGTCACGCCGGGGTTCATCGATTGCCACACCCACACGGTATTTGGCGGCAACCGCAGCGGTGAGTTCGAACAGCGCCTGCAAGGTGTCAGCTACGCCGAAATCGCGGCGGCCGGCGGTGGCATCGCCAGTACCGTGCGCGCCACCCGCGCCGCCAGTGAAGACGAACTGTTCGCCAGCGCCGCCAAACGCCTGAAAAGCCTGATGCGCGACGGCGTGACCACGGTGGAAATCAAGTCCGGCTACGGCCTGGACCTGGCCAGCGAACGCAAGATCCTTCGCGTCATTCGCCGTCTTGGCGCCGAGTTACCGGTCAGTGTGCGCAGTACCTGCCTGGCGGCCCACGCCTTGCCACCGGAATACAAAGATCGCGCCGATGACTACATCGAACACATCTGCACCGAGATGCTGCCGGCCCTGGCGGCCGAGGGGCTGGTGGACGCGGTGGATGCCTTTTGTGAATACCTGGCGTTTTCCCCGGCGCAGGTCGAGCGGGTGTTTATCACCGCGCGACAACTGGGGCTGCCAGTGAAGCTGCACGCCGAACAATTGTCGTCTCTGCACGGTTCCAGCCTGGCGGCGCGTTACCAGGCGCTGTCGGCCGATCACCTGGAATTCATGACCGAGGACGACGCCAAGGCCATGGCCGCTTCCGGCACCGTGGCGGTGTTGCTACCGGGGGCGTTTTATTTCCTGCGGGAAACCCAACTGCCGCCCATGGATGCCCTGCGCAAGCACGGGGTGAAAATCGCCGTGGCCAGCGACCTCAACCCCGGCACCTCGCCGGCGCTGTCGCTGCGTTTGATGTTGAACATGGCCTGCACCTGTTTCCGCATGACCCCGGAAGAGGCCCTGGCAGGGGCGACGATTCATGCGGCCCAGGCCTTGGGCATGGCCTCCACCCACGGTTCGCTGGAAGTCGGCAAGGTCGCGGATTTTGTCGCCTGGCACATCGATCGCCCGGCCGACCTGGCGTATTGGCTCGGTGGCGATCTGGAAAAACGCGTCGTGCGTCACGGCGTGGAAATCGATTGAGGAGAATGGTTGTGGAGAAGGTCCTGAATTTCAAGCAAGGGCGCGTGCCGCTGTTGGTCAGCATGCCCCACGCCGGCCTGCGCCTGACCCCGGCGGTGAAGGCCGGGTTGATTCCCGAGGCCCAGAGCCTGCCGGACACCGACTGGCACATTCCCAAGCTCTATGAGTTCGCCAATGAGCTGGGCGCCAGCACCTTGGCCGCCGAGTATTCACGGTTCGTCGTCGACCTGAATCGCCCCTCCGATGACAAACCGATGTACGTCGGCGCCACCACCGGTTTGTACCCGGCGACGCTGTTCGATGGCGTGCCGTTGTTTCGCGAAGGGCTGGAACCGTCGGCCGAGGAACGGGCTACGTATCTGCAGCAGGTCTGGATGCCGTACCACCAAGCGCTGCGGCAGGAACTGGCGCGGCTCAAGGCCGAGTTCGGCTACGCCTTGCTGTTCGACGCCCACTCGATCCGCTCGGTGATCCCGCATCTGTTCGACGGCAAGCTGCCGGACTTCAACCTCGGCACTTTCAACGGCGCCAGTTGCGACCCGACCCTGGCCAGCCAGCTCGAAGCCATCTGCGCCCGCCACGACCAGTTCACCCATGTGCTCAACGGACGTTTCAAGGGCGGACACATCACGCGGCACTACGGCAACCCGGCCGAAGACATCCACGCCGTGCAACTGGAACTGTGCCAGAGCACTTACATGGAAGAGTTCGAACCGTTCAACTACCGCGCGGATCTGGCGGCGCCGACCCAGGTGGTGCTCAGGGAGTTGCTGGAAGGTTTCCTGGCGTGGGGACAGCAGGTTTACAAGAAATAAACACCGCGCGGTACTTCTGTGGCGAGGGGATTTATCCCCGCTGGGTCGCGAAGCGGCCCCAAAACGGATGTCTTCCAGCGACCTGATGGGTCGGACTGAGAGCTTTTGGGACTGCTGTGCAGTCCAGCGGGGATAAATCCCCTCGCCACAGGATTGTGTTTGTCCTTGAGCCTCTTACGGGACTGTCGCCACCGTGCAAAACCGAGTCGCCACAGTTCATCTTGACCCCCTCGACGCTGGGTAATGTTCCGGTCACGGTGCGCCAAGACACCGCCCTACAATAATCCGCTGCCGCACGAGACCCTCGCGATGAAAAGACTGTTCAAACGCTGTCTGTCGTTCCTCTGCGGTACCGTTCTACTCAGCACCGGGGCGATGGCTGCAGAGCCTGCGTCCTGCCAGACCGTACGCATGGGTGTGGTCAACTGGACCGATGTGATCGCCACCAGCGGCATGGCCGATGTGCTGCTCACCGGTCTGGGCTACGACAGCAAGCAGACCAGCGCCGTGCAACAGATCATCTTCGCCGGCATCCGCGACAAGCGGCTCGACATCTTCCTGGGGTATTGGAAGCCGGCGATGGACAAGAACATCGCCCCGTTCCTGGCGGCCAACCAGGTGAAGGTACTGGACAAACCAAGCCTGGCCGACGCCCAGGCCACATTGGCCGTACCGGATTACGTGGCGGCGGCGGGGCTCAAGACCTTTGCCGACATCGCCCGGTTCAAGGATCAGCTTGGCGGCAAGATCTACGGCATCGAGCCGGGCAGCGGCGCCAACACCACCATCAAGACCATGATCGAGACCAACCACTTCGGTCTCAAGGATTTCAAGCTGATCGAATCCGGCGAAGCAGGCATGCTGGCGGCGGTGCAGCGGGCGGTAAACCGCAAGGAGTTCGTGGTCTTCGTCGGCTGGACCCCGCACCCGATGAACATCAACATGAACATCACGTACCTGACCGGCAGCGAGGACGTCTACGGCCCGAACGAAGGCGCCGCGACCGTGTCCATCGTGACCGCGCCGGACTACGCCCAGCGTTGCCCGAATGTGAGCCGGCTGTTGGAAAACCTCACCTTCACCGCTGCCCAGGAGAGTCAGTTGATGGTGCCGATCATGGAGCGCAAGACACCCCAGGACGTCGCCCGCCAATGGCTGCGCGAGCATCCTGAGGATCTTCAGCGCTGGCTGGCCGGCGTGACCAGCTTCGACGGCAAGGACGGTGTGGCGGCGGTGCAGGCCAGTCTCAACAAGTGATGGTGATCTAATTGAGGCGAGGGGATTTATCCCCGTTGGGTCGCGAAGCGGCCCCAAAATGATTGCACTCGGATTTTGGGACTGCTGCGCAGTCCAACGGGGATAAATCCCCTCGCCACAAGTTCAGCGCCTTATCCCAAGATATTTACTGGATTGGCATCTCCCTCATGGCTCCTTATCCACTCTCTCCGGCAATGTCAGCCTTCATCGACAAAACCCAGAGCTTCACCAGCCCGGACGATAGCCTCGCTGGTTCGCGCCAGGCCTACAGCCAGATGTGCCGGGCGTTCACTCCGCCCTGCCCGCCGACGCTGGCCATCGAGGATTTCGAACTGGCCGGCGTGGAGGTGCGGGCCTATTACCCTCAACGTGCGGCACCGCTCGCCGGCTGGCCATGTGTGCTTTACCTGCACGGTGGCGGTTGGGTCGTGGGGGACCTGGATTCCCATGACTTCATCTGCATGGAACTGGCCGCTGAGTTGGGCGCGCTGGTGGTGGCAGTGGATTACCGGCTGGCCCCGGAGCATCCGTTTCCGGCCGGTTTCGAAGATTGCCTCGCGGTGTGGCGTCACTTGGCGGACGTTCCGTTTGCCATCGACCCCCGTCGCCGGCTGGTGGTCGGTGACAGCGCCGGCGGCAATCTCGCCGCCGCGTTATGCCTGGCCTTGCGCGATGCCGGGCAACCGTTGCCCCGGGCCCAGGTCCTGATTTATCCGGCGCTCGGTGGCCCCGCGGATCTGCCGTCGCGTTACGAGTGCTTCGATGCCCCTCTCCTGAGCAGTCGCGATCTGGAGCGCTATGAGGCGCTGTACCTGGGTGGCGCTCGTCCCTCGCCTTATGCCATGCCGTTACTCGCCGACAACCTGGACGGCTTGCCGCCAGCGCTGGTTGTCGTCGCGCAATGGGATCCACTGCGCGACGACGGCGCCCTTTATCGCGAGCGGCTGAACGCCGCAGGGGGAGACGCCGTGCTGTATGTCGGCAATGGGCTGGTCCACGGTTGCCTGCGTGGCCGGGGCCAGGTGCCGGAGGTCGATCGGATGTATCGGGCGCTGCTGGCGTACCTGGCTGACAAGCTTTGACTGCGCAGGGGACATGCTCATTAAGGTCATTCGGGTTTATGATGCCGGACGGCAGACTAAATAGAAGTCCCTACAGGGATGACTCGACCCCTTACGGAGCGCGCAATGCAGACTTTGTACCCGCAGATCAAACCCCATGCCCGGCACGATCTGGCTGTCGATGACACCCACACGCTCTATGTCGATGAAAGCGGTTCCCCAGAAGGCCTGCCAGTGGTGTTCATTCACGGCGGCCCGGGTGCCGGCTGCGATGCGCAGAGCCGTCGCTACTTCGATCCGAACCTGTACCGCATCGTCACCTTCGACCAGCGCGGTTGCGGTCGGTCCACCCCCCACGCCAGCCTGGAAAACAACACCACCTGGGATCTGGTCGAAGACCTGGAGCGTATCCGCAAGCATTTGGGTATCGAGAAATGGGTGCTGTTCGGCGGTTCCTGGGGCTCGACCCTGGCCCTGGCGTACGCCCAGACCCATCCGGAGCGGGTGCATGGCCTGATCTTGCGTGGGATCTTTCTCTGCCGTCCGCAGGAAATCGAGTGGTTCTATCAGGCTGGCGCCAGTCGCCTGTTTCCCGACTACTGGCAGGACTACATCGCACCGATCCCGTTGGACGAGCGCGACGACCTGCTCAGCGCTTTCCACAAACGCCTGACCGGTAACGACCAGATCGCCCAGATGCACGCGGCCAAGGCCTGGTCCACCTGGGAAGGTCGTACCGCCACCCTGCGTCCGAACCCGCTGGTGGTCGATCGCTTCTCCGAGCCGCAGCGGGCGCTGTCGATCGCCCGGATCGAATGCCACTACTTCACCAACAACGCTTTCCTCGAACCCAACCAGTTGATTCGCGACATGGGCAAGATCGCCCATTTGCCAGGCGTCATCGTGCACGGCCGCTACGACGTCATCTGCCCATTGGACAATGCCTGGGAGCTGCATCAGAACTGGCCCAACAGCGAACTGCAGGTGATCCGCGACGCCGGCCACGCCGCCTCGGAGCCGGGGATTACCGACGCGTTGGTACGCGCCGCCGCGCAAATGGCCCGGCGCCTGCTCGACCTGCCGCCCGAAGAAGCATGAAGGGGCTGTTGCAACGGGTGCGCGGCGCCCGGGTCGAGGTAGCGGGCGAGATCGTCGGGGCTGTGGACCAGGGCTTGCTGGTGCTGGTGGCCGTCGAGCCCGGGGATACCCGGGCCAGCGCCGACAAACTCTTGCACAAGCTGCTTAACTATCGAGTGTTCAGTGATACCGAGGGCAAGATGAACCTGTCCTTGGCGGATGTCGGTGGCGGATTGCTGCTGGTGTCGCAGTTCACCTTGGCGGCGGACACCAAAAGCGGTCTGCGTCCGAGTTTTTCCACGGCTGCGCCTCCGGCCCTGGGCGAAGAATTGTTCAACTATTTGCTGAGTCAGGCGAAACAGATGCATGGCACTGTGGCATCAGGTAGATTCGGCGCCGACATGCAGGTTCATCTGGTCAATGATGGCCCGGTAACCTTCCTGTTACAGTCCTGAAAGCGTTTGAAACATCTTTTCGGTTCTGTTTCGAGGTAAAACGGTAAGTTTTCTCGATAAATACTTTGCTACCCCTGATGCGTTGTCACGCGGGCTACTAGATAATCGCGCGCTACGGGGGATCAGCGTTCGCTGGTCCATTTGACTTAGGTAGAGAGTTGTCCTGGACCGTTTGGGGAATCATTTTGCCCCGTCGGAGTCGGAACAATGCTCGCCAACTTGGCAAGAGTGGTCCGCAGGAGCGGTTTTTCAGCACCGTTACCGTGCAGATACTTTATCTGGCCGTTGGTTTTTTGATCAGTTTTCGGCGAGGGTTGCTCGTGATTGTTAGTCCCTGTAATGCACCAAAAATGACGGCCAAACGGTTGAGAAGCGCCCTGGTAACGGGCTCGGCCCTGTTGTGCCTGTTCGGCGCGGGCCAACTGTGGGCATTCAGCCTGGATGATGTATCGGCGAAGGCACAAGAATTGGCCGGGCAGAAGTTCGAAGCCCCGCGCAGCAATTTGCCGAACGAATTCCGTGAAATGAAATTCGCCGATTATCAGAAAATTCGTTTCCGCACCGAAAAAGCAGAATGGGCCGACCAGAAGACCCCGTTCCGGCTGTCCTTCTATCACCAGGGCATGCATTTCGACACGCCGGTGAAGATCAACGAAATCACCGCGACCACCGTCGACGAGATCAAGTACGACCCGACACGTTTCGATTTCGGCGACGTGAAGTTCGATCCCAAGGCCACCGAACAGCTGGGCTACGCCGGTTTCCGCGTGTTGTACCCGATCAACAAGGCCGACAAGCAAGACGAAATCATGACCATGCTGGGGGCGAGTTATTTCCGCGTCATCGGCAAGGGCCAGGTCTACGGCTTGTCCGCTCGTGGCATGGCCATCGACACCGCGCTGCCATCCGGTGAGGAGTTCCCGCGCTTTCGCGAGTTCTGGATCCAGCGTCCGAAACCGACCGACAAGCACCTGGTGATCTTCGCCCTGCTGGATTCGCCGCGGGCCACTGGCGCCTATCGCCTGACCGTGCGTCCGGGCACCGATACCGTTGTCGACGTGAAATCACGGGTGTTCCTGCGTGATCGTGTCAACAAGCTGGGCATCGCCCCGTTGACCAGCATGTTCCTGTTCGGCGCCAACCAGCCGTCCAAAGTGCTGAACTACCGTCGTGAACTCCACGATTCCAGCGGCCTGTCCATCCATGCCGGCAACGGCGAGTGGATCTGGCGTCCGCTGAACAACCCGAAACACCTGGCCGTGAGCAACTTCTCGGTAGAAAACCCGCGTGGTTTCGGCCTGCTGCAACGTGGTCGTGACTTCAGCCACTACGAAGACCTGGATGACCGTTACGAAAAACGTCCAAGCGCCTGGATCGAACCGAAAGGCGATTGGGGCAAAGGGACTGTCGATCTGGTGGAAATCCCGACCGCCGATGAAACCAACGACAACATCGTTGCGTTCTGGAGCCCGGAAAAACTGCCTGAGCCAGGCCAGCCACTGGACTTCGCCTACCGTCTGCACTGGACCCTCGACGAAGCCAACCTGCACTCGCCAGACAGCGCCTGGGTCAAACAGACCCTGCGTTCGACCGGTGACGTGAAGCAGTCCAACCTGATCCGTCAACCGGACGGCAGCGTGGCCTACCTGGTGGATTTCGAAGGGCCGTCCCTGCAAGCGCTGCCTGAAGAGGCCGAGGTGCGTAGCCAGGTGAGCGTTGGCGACAACGCCGAGATCGTCGAGAACAGCGTGCGCTACAACCCTGAAACCAAGGGCTGGCGCCTGACGCTGCGCATGAAGATCAAGGACCCGAGCAAAGCGACCGAGATGCGTGCCGCATTGGTCCGGCCGCTTGTTCCTGTCGAGCTGCCAGCCACCGCGCATTCCGTGACCACGCTGGCCAAGGCCGACAAGGTCGCCAAGCAGCAGAGCGAAAAAGAGCAAGCCAACGAGCAGGCCGGCGAGCAGAAAGAGGCCAAGGCCGTCAAGTCGTCCACCGCCGCCGCCGAGCCGACCCCAACCCCACAGGAACCGGAACAGACTGAACAAGTCCTGACCGAGACCTGGAGCTACCAGTTGCCTGCCGATGAGTAATACGTCCGTACAACCAGAATCTCTCAGTGAGTATCTGGCCCATTTGCCGATGACCGACGAGCAGCGCGCCGAGCTGGCGGGCTGTACGTCATTCAGCGAATTGCACAAGCGCCTGGCTTCTTCGACATTCGACGCACCCAACGAGGCAGCGCAAGCCTCGGTGGGCCGTCGCCTGACGCTGAGCACTGCCGAGGAGCTCGAGGACGCCGAAATGCTGGCCCTCGATGCCAACGGCCGGGTGTGCTTGAAGGCAACGCCGCCGATTCGCCGGACCAAGGTCGTGCCGGAACCGTGGCGCACCAATATCCTGGTGCGCGGTTGGCGGCGCCTGACCGGGCGTACCAACCCGCCGAAGCCGCCCAAGGATGAGCGCGTGCTGCCTCATGCTCGCTGGCGTACCGTGGGTTCGATCCGCCGCTACATCCTGCTGATCCTGATGCTCGGCCAGACCATCGTGGCCGGTTGGTACATGAAAGGCATCATGCCGTACCAGGGCTGGTCGCTGGTGGATCTGGACGAAGTCTTGCACCAACCGCTGCTGCAGACGGCCACGCAAGTGCTGCCATATGCGTTGCAGACCAGCATCCTGATTCTGTTCGGGATCCTGTTCTGCTGGGTGTCGGCGGGTTTCTGGACGGCACTGATGGGCTTTCTCGAATTGCTCACCGGCCATGACAAATACCGCATCTCCGGCGCCAGCGCCGGCAACGAGCCCATTCCCAAGGACGCCCGCACTGCGCTGGTGATGCCGATCTGCAACGAAGACGTGCCGCGGGTGTTCGCCGGTTTGCGCGCGACCTTCGAGTCGGTGGCCGCCACCGGCGACCTGGATCGCTTCGACTTCTTCGTGCTCAGCGACAGTAACGAAACCGATATCTGCGTGGCCGAACAGCAGGCCTGGCTGGATGTCTGCCGTGAAACCGGGGGCTTCGGCAAGATCTTCTACCGCCGTCGTCGCCGTCGTGTGAAACGCAAGAGCGGCAACCTCGACGACTTCTGCCGTCGTTGGGGCAGCGACTACAAGTACATGGTCGTGCTCGACGCGGACTCGGTGATGAGCGGCGAATGCCTGACCAGCCTGGTGCGGCTGATGGAAGCCACGCCGGACGCGGGCATCATCCAGACCGCGCCGCGGGCCTCGGGCATGGACACGCTGTATGCGCGCATGCAGCAGTTCGCCACCCGGGTGTATGGTCCGTTGTTCACTGCCGGTCTGCACTTCTGGCAGTTGGGCGAATCCCATTATTGGGGTCACAACGCGATCATCCGGATGAAACCGTTCATCGATCACTGCGCCTTGGCGCCGTTGCCGGGTAAAGGCGCGTTCTCGGGCGCGATCCTGTCCCACGACTTCGTCGAAGCCGCGCTGATGCGTCGGGCCGGTTGGGGCGTGTGGATTGCCTATGACCTGCCGGGCAGCTACGAAGAGCTGCCGCCGAACCTGCTGGATGAACTCAAGCGTGACCGTCGCTGGTGCCACGGCAACCTGATGAACTTCCGGCTGTTCCTGGTCAAGGGCATGCACCCGGTGCATCGTGCGGTGTTCCTGACCGGCGTGATGTCCTACCTGTCGGCGCCGCTGTGGTTCTTCTTCCTGGTGCTGTCCACCGCGCTGCTGGCGGTGAACACATTGATGGAGCCACAGTACTTCCTCGAGCCACGCCAGCTTTATCCGTTGTGGCCGCAGTGGCATCCGGAGAAGGCCATCGCCCTGTTCTCGACGACCATCGTGCTGCTGTTCCTGCCCAAGCTCTTGAGCATCGTGCTGATATGGGCGAAAGGGGCGAAGGCGTTCGGTGGCAAGTTCAAGGTGACGATGTCGATGCTGCTGGAGATGCTGTTCTCCATGCTGCTGGCACCGGTGCGGATGATCTTTCACACCCGCTTCGTGCTCGCCGCTTTCCTGGGCTGGGCCGCGACCTGGAATTCGCCCAAGCGTGACGATGACTCCACGCCATGGAGCGAAGCGGTCAAGCGCCACGGCCCGCAGACTTTGCTGGGCTTCTTCTGGGCCTTGCTGGTGATCTGGCTGAACCCGAGCTTCCTCTGGTGGCTGGTGCCGATCGTGGGTTCGCTGATGCTGTCGATTCCGGTGTCGGTGATCTCCAGCCGCGTGGGCCTGGGCTTGAAGTCCCGTGATGAAAGCCTGTTCCTGATTCCTGAGGAATACGCACCGCCGCAGGAGCTGCTGTCGACGGACCAGTACACCCATGAGAACCGTTGGCATGCACTGAACGACGGTTTCATCCGGGCGGTGGTCGATCCACAACAGAACGCCTTGGCGTATGCGCTGGCGACCTCCCGTCACGGCAAGGCCGAGCCGATCGAATGGCTGCGGGTCGAACGCGTTCGTCACGCCCTGAAGGTCGGCCCTGCCGGTCTCAGCAATGCCGAGCGACTGGCCCTGCTGAGCGACCCGGTGGCCTTGTCTCGCCTGCACGAGCAGGTCTGGAGCGAGGCGCATCCCGAGTGGTTGGCGGCATGGCGAGAGTCGGTCAAGGCCGACCCTCATGCACCGCTGCTACCGCTACAGCCGGTGAGCGTGCAGCCTCAAGTGGCCTGATACGCAAAAAGCCCCGCTTCTGAAAGGAAGCGGGGCTTTTTGTTGGGTGCGTTTTTTACCAGTGGCCCCGGACTTTATGGCGAGGGAGCTATGATCTTGGATTGACGCTATCCAGCAGTCGATTCGCCAACAAACCACTCAGTTCGATCAGTTGCAGGATGCCGAGGGCAACATGGCGTCGTGAGCCTTTCAGGTCGAACGCAAGGTCGCTGACCATGGCATCGGCTGAGGCCGGGGTTTCGCTGAGGTTGGCCAGTAGGCTTTCGGTGTCGATGCCGTCGACGATGGTGAAGAGCTGGCCTGGCGACGGTTTATTCTCGGATTTGGCCTGTTTGGGGTTCAGGTAGTAATCGAGCGCGCGATCAGAGGCTTCCTGGAGTTTCTTGGGGTCTGTTTCTGGTTCGGGTGGGTTGGGTGTGACCTTGTGCATGGTTGACGCTCCTAGGGTAGTGGAGCCGCCAGATATCGCTGCTAAACGAGAATGGTGGCGACTGTACGCGGGTTAGCAGACCGGGACCCTAGAACCCGGCAGACCCGAAGGTCTCCCACGCACAACCGCCATGGCATAGATGCGCAAGCGCTGAAGCCTGCTCATGCATGTGGAGAGCGTACGTCTAGGATGTCCAGGCTGCTAAACCCGATCGCTGAACTGACAGCGACCTGCAAACGTTAGAGCCCAGGGCCAAGGCGCACAAGCCGGCGGATTCTGGCGTAGTTGTAGGCAATGGCGCAAGGCTTCGTAGCCTTGGGATGACGGATTGTGGGAGTGGGGATTTTTGTGTGTATATCCGTTATTTGGGTAACGGCTGCTTAGGGTTCCGCCCTTACGGCGGGTCACTTTTGAGAAGCGCAAAAGTAACCAAAACGCTTTATGCCCCACCACTCGGCACCTCGCCTAGGCTCGGTGTGCCCGAACGCAGGCATTGCTCCGTGGGCCCGCCGCGAAGGGCCATCCATGGCCCAGCGCGGCTATCCCGGCATCCATGCCGGGATGCCCACTCCACAATGCCTGCGTTCGGCCAGCGTGGTTAACGGGGCGCCGAGATCAACGTCCGACGCGAGGCGGCCTTATAGCCGACCTGGTTCTTGATGGGGATCGCGTTTCCCCTGTGGGAGCGGGCTTGCTCGCGAAGACGGCGGCACATTCAGCATTGATGCAAGCAGACCCACCGCTAGGCTCCCACAGGGCTCGGCGGTGTGCATGAATATTGTGTGCCCTGAAGAGCACGGGTATCCCCACGCCAAGTTAAAC